>JAYSTT010000633.1:0-5214 GCA_043719495.1 Ferruginibacter sp.
TAATATACTTTCAATTGGTAATGCGGTGGGTACAGGTAAAAAAGGGGTACTGGCAAAAATAATTGAAGTAAAAAATTTTGAAGAACTAAATCAACGAAAGGATGAAGTAAAAGGTAAAATTGTTTTTTATAATTATCCTTTTAATAAAACATTACTTAGTGGTGCTTATGGCGATGCAGTAAGATACAGGGGCAGTGGCGCATCTGCAGCTGCAAAGTATGGCGCAGTAGGGGTAATCGTTCGCTCTGTTACTGCTGCTTACGATGATAATCCGCATACAGGTGCTTTGCGTTACAACGATTCTTTTCCTAAAATTCCGGCAGTGGCAATTAGTACAAAAGATGCAGAGCGGTTGAGTAATTATATAAAAGGGAATTATAAAGAAGATAATTTTTTTATTAGAACAAACTGTGTTATGCTGGCCGATACTATTGGACATAATGTAATTGGCGAAATAAAAGGAACCGAATTTCCCGATGAAATTATTACTATCGGCGGGCATTTGGATAGTTGGGATCCGGCAGAAGGTGCAAGCGATGATGGAACAGGCATGGTACACAGCATAGAAATTTTACGGGCTTTTAATGCCATTGGGTATAAACCAAAACGTACTATACGAATTGTATTATTTGCCAATGAAGAAAACGGGGGAAAAGGTGCAGCAAAATATGCCGAAGAAGCAAAAGTTAAAAATGAAAAACATATTATGGCAATGGAAAGCGATGGCGGTGCAGAGTACCCCCGGGGCTTTGTTTGTGGAATGACGAAAGCGCAATATGCAAAAGTAGAAAGCTGGAAAAAATATTTTAAACCTTATGACGCAGATAAATTTTTGTTTAGCGAAGGTGGTGGTGGCGGTGCAGATATTGGGCCACTACAAACAAATTTTAAGACAGCACAGTTTGGTTTAAATACTACCGGGCAGCGGTATTTTAATTTACATCATTCGGCTATTGACGTATTTGAAAATGTAAATGCACAGGAATTACATTTAGGTGCTGCAGTTATGGCTGCCATGGTTTATTTGGTGGATAAATACGGATTATAATTATCTTGCAATAAAAAATACAATTATGGAAGAAATAAAACCTGCAGAAGCTGTAAAACCTTTACCCAAAAAAGCCAGTGGGTTTAAAAAATTTGTTCGTTGGTTTACATTTATATTACTTTTAGTTTTAGGGTTATTTGGCTACTGGAAATATTTTTATACTTATAGTGATGGTTACAGAAGTGGGCTGTTGCAAAAATTGTCACATAAAGGAAATGTCTTTAAAACTTATGAAGGTGAGCTGGTGCAACGCAGTATAGTATCTACAAGTAATGTGGGTATAGCATCCGAAAAATTTTATTTTTCTGTTGCAAGCGATAGTGTTGCTAAATCAATGCAAAACTTTGAGGGCAAGAATGTGAAATTACATTATCTGCAAAAAAACGGAACATTGCCCTGGCGTGGCGAAAGTGAATATATTGTAGATGCAGTTGAGTTAGACGCCATTCAATAATAATGTTTTCCCTGCAATAAAAATATAACCGGCTTTTTATGAAAGTCGGTTTTTTCTTTCTGCCACTCTGCTATTGTTTTTGTTTTGATATATTCATTTGCCGAGGTTAGTTCGGAAGCTATACAGAATTTAGTAGACGGCTTACAGGTTTTTAAAATAGTTTCAATAAGCTGATTATTGCGGTAAGGGGTTTCAATAAAAATTTTGGTGCTGTTGTTTTTTTCAGAGGACGTTTCAATTTCTTTTATACGTTTTATTTTTTCGGTATTATCAATAGGAAGATAACCAACAAATTCAAACTGTTGCCCGTTCATCCCACTGGCCATTAATGCTAACAGAATAGAACTGGGACCCACTAAAGGTTTAATAGTTGCATCCGTTTGCTGTGCTGCTGCAATTAATATTTGGCCAGGGTCGGCAATGCCGGGGCAACCAGCTTCGCTTATGATGGCAATGTTTTTTTCTTCTTTTATTTTTTGTTTAAATGTAGTTATTAATTCTTCCTCGGCTTTATGAATAGTAAACCATTCATAATCATCAATTACAATTTCTCTGCAGATACTTTTTAAAAAACGCCTGGCAGTCCTTTCATTCTCTGCAAAAATTACCGAACAGTTTTTTACTGCATCAATAATGTATAAGGGAATAGTTTGTGTGGCAGCTTCGTCCAATACACAGGGCACTAAATAAACGGTACTTGGCATTACTATAAAAGTTGAAAAGATTAAATCTTAAAAATTGTTGAAAATAAAATTACTACTCACCTCTTACTATGGATAAATCACCTTCTTTATTGCCATACAAACTTATAGTTGCCGCAATTACCGCATAACTCGGTGCCAGTATCCAGCCTAAAATGGGTATAAGGTGCATTAAATAAAAAACCATACCATTACCAATTGCAAGGCCTTTATGTTTACCAATAAAAGCAATGCTTTGAGAGGTGGACATTTTATGCCTTTCGCTGCTGTAATCCAGCATAGAAAAACCCAGGTAATAACATTCAACCATCAGCGCTATCAATGGCGTTATCCATCCTACAACAGGTATAAATGCTAAAATAAAAATGGCTACGGCATATACAGTTTGCCACAACATATTTCGCAATGCAATCCTTATGCCCCTTACAATATCTTTTAGCAATTGGGTGAAACTAAAAGGAAAATCTTTGCCTTCCATTATGGCTTCGGTTTTTTCGCTTAAATAGGCAAACAGCGGCGAGCCAATAATTAAAAATAAATATTTAAACAACGAAAAATAAAACAGCATTAAAACCAGGTGCAAAATAATTTGTGCAAAAATTATCAGCCAGCTCAGCCAGCTATTCTGCATTTTTTGGATCCACTCTTTTACGCCGGTTTTTATTAGCATAAAATCAATAGCATAGTTACTCGATTTCCAAAATAGCCAAATGCCCACACAAAAAAGGATGGAATATATCAACCCTGGGATAAAAATCCATTTCCACAACTTGTGCTTAATTATAAAGCGGTGTGTTTTAAAATATGCCTGTATTGCTGTGATAATTTCTTTAAGCATTGCAAAGGTTGGTGGCTATAGTTTACCTATTTTAGCTTTAAAGTTAAAGATATAAAATGAAGAAGTTACCAATAGAATTTTATGATCGTAAAGATGTGGTGCAAATTGCTCAGGATTTATTAGGTAAAATATTAATTACAAACTTTGATGGTGTTATTACATCTGGTAAAATTGTAGAAACAGAAGCATACATTGGGTTTACCGATAAAGCATCGCATTCCTTTGGCGGTAAACGTACGGCACGTAACGAATATATGTATGCAGCACCGGGCATTGCTTACGTTTATATTTGTTATGGCATGCACCATTTATTTAATGTGGTAACCAACAAAAAAAATATCCCGGATGCAGTTTTAATAAGGGCTGTTGAACCACTTGAGGGAATTGAAACTATGCTGAAACGAACTGGTAAAATAAAATTGGATAATACACTAACCAAAGGTCCGGGTAATGTGGGCAAAGCATTAGGGCTTTCAAAAACCCATTCGGGGGCAAATTTATTAAGCAATAAAATTTTTATTTACAATGATAATATTTACTTAAATAAAAACGAAATTGGCGTAAGCAAACGTATAGGGGTAGAAAGTGCCGGGGCAGCAGCATTATATCCCTACCGGTTTTTTATAAAAGAAAATAAATTTGTAAGTGGGTACCCCAATAAATAATTTATCTAATTTGCCATTCACTTTTAAGCATTACAAATAAATACAGGTTGATAAATTTTTCATTTACTAATTCTACTTGTTTTAAAATCCCTTCTTGTTTAAAATGTAGCCTTTCGGCTATTGCCTTACTTTTATAATTTTTGGTGGCGCATTTAATTTCAATCCTGTTTAAATTAAGGGTAGTAAAAGCATAATTTATCATTGCTTTGCAAGATTTTGTAATAATTCCGTTACCTGCAAAATTTTCTCCTAACCAATAACCAAGCGATGCCATTTTATTTTGCTGGTTTATAAGATGTATGCCAACCCTGCCGGCAATATTGTCATTAAAAAAGTATTACGTATCCATAATCAGTTCCTGCATTACTTTGTTTTTTATGTTAGCAATATAGTTTTTAAAATTGTCAATGGTTTGCATATTATCTACCCAGGGCAGCAATCCTTTTAAATAGTTTCTATTTGCACCTATTAGTTTAAAAATTGCTTCAGCATGTTTATCATCTAACAATTCTAAAGAAATACTATCGCCAACTTTTATCATCATGATATTAAAGTTAATATTTTTTTCACTCAGTATTTATCAAAAAAAACTCCCGTTAAAAAACGGGAGTTACAAATTATCTTAAACAATTTTTAAATTTACTTTACCAGCACTTCGCCAGTTTTTATTTTTTTACCATTAGCATCACTTAAAACAACATAATAAACCCCTGCGCTGTATTTTCTTAAATCAATACTTAATAATTGATAAGCCAAACTAACGGGGAATTCATTTTTATAAACCCTTTGCCCTTTACTGCTAAAGATGGTTACAATTTGTTTGGTGTTAGTACCACCGGGGTTGTAATAAGCCACTGTAAACTGCCCGTTATTAGGGCTTGGGTAAATAAATAATTTAGCGTTGGCCGAATCGGCAATAGTAATAACCTGCGATTGGTTAACACAACCATTAGCATCTGTAACAGTTACTTTATAATCCCCCAAATTAGCAATGGGGTTATTAATACTTACCGCCTGGGTGTTGCCGCTATTAGTTATTGCTGCATTATTTTTAAACCATAAATAAGTAATGGTATTAGGCACAGCAGTAGTAGTAGCGGTAGCAGTTAAAGTAGTGGTTAAACTTGGGAAAAGATTTTTGTAAGGCGCAACACTTAGAGATAAAGTTGGCAGCGGATTAACAGTAACAGTAACGCTGCCGGTCATTTGTTGTGTACAACCTGTAGAGGCATTAGTAGCAAATACGGCGTAATTACCAGCCACTGTTTTATTGCCAAAATTAAGGGCAGCACCATTGCCTGATAGGGCTGTACCATTGTTAACACCATTTAATTGTAGTTGATAATTTATACCAATAGAAGAGTTGCTTAGGCCAACTGCAACGCCATTACCACCTATACAATATGCTCCGCCACCCGACACAGTTAGTTGAGCAGGCGCAGCATTTATATTTAATGTGCCGGTTGCAGAATTAATTGCACCGCAAGGTGCAGTACCAGAAACTACAC
>JAYSTT010000634.1:0-12453 GCA_043719495.1 Ferruginibacter sp.
GAAGAGTGAGTCAGATTATTTTTTATTGCCGCGACACTAACTTTGATTTTCTTTTAAAATATTGTGCTGTTAAAAAACCAAAAGCACCTCCAACTATTAATGCTATAAAATAAACTGATACCAGTAAACTATATCTCAGACCAGGATTCATCCACATACCTGCAGAAAACTCTAATATAAAACCAAAAGAAATAAAAATTAGGTTCCGCATAAATATTTTTTGATTAAGATGAAGATTGAAAATCAGCATCCCAATAAACCATATAATACTAAAAGCTAAAGTTGAAATGAAAACATTATGATTGGAAGCCCCACTCAGCATTCTCGCAGATGCTGCAACTGCATCCCAGAAAAAACCTAAACAAAACAGTGTTATATAGCCAGAGTTATTGATAATATTATCTAAGAATTTTACTTTTTTATAACTGGTTACAAAAGCAGCAAGGATGGCAACCAAAACAGAGCTACCTAATAAAATTCTTATTAAACTACTTAAATCTGAATCAATAGCAAAATGAAAAAAAAGTTCTCTTATTCCATCTGCAGATAAGTGCCTGCCTGCTGCTTTTTGAAAATTGAAATCAATAAAATACAAGATCACAATCAGCACTATCAATATTGCTGAAAAATTTGCAGGAGATGTGGAAAAAAGCTTACCTATTTTATTCAAGTATATTGTATTGTTAAAAACCAAATAAATAAAACCACCCACTATGGCAATTTGCAAAACATAGTTAATCACTCCAAATAAGTAAATATTTTTACCCCCGGAAATTGCTAAATATTGTAACCCATTTTGAGAAATTGTATATAAATATGAAAACAGAAGGTATGTACAAATGCTTAATACGATAACAAATAAATCCCTATTGTAAAAAAAAATTCCATTTACTTTTTTATACTCGGCATGTAACACTTCGTCTTTACCCAATCTTTTTTTAGCGATAATAAATGCTTCTTCATCACTTAATTGTTTTTGTTTCAGCTCATCTACATTATCCAGCAAATGGCTTTTTAATTCCATAATATCATCCTGCGTATAATTGCCTTTAGTTTGCAATTGCTGTAAATAACCGTCAACGGCTAATTCAAGTTGAAATTGATTTGGGGCTTCCATATCTGTTCAAATATATTGTTGATAAATTGCCAGTTGGCTTTTTCTGCAAGTAATTGTTTTTTGCCAGTAGCGGTTATGCGGTAGTATTTTCTTTGGCGGTCATTGTCTGCCGTCTTCCATGTAGCGCTGATAAATTTCTTTTCTTCTAATTTTTTTAAAACAGGATATAAAGTTCCTTCGGCAAATTCCAGATTGCCGCCGCTACGTTCTTTTATAGCCCTAATTAATTCGTAGCCATAAGATTCCCCTTCGGTCAAAATGGAAAGTAACAAAGGAATTGAAGTGGCTGCAATAAGATCTTTTGAAAAGTCAGGCATAGTAATTCTATGTATTAGACATCAAATATACATAGAAATTCTAAGTACCAAAATATTTTGGCAGATTTTTTATCTTATCAGCATCACTGTTCCCTTTTTATCAATAACATTTCCCTTAAAATCAATACCACTGGCCATTACAACATAAACCCCGTTATTTTGTTTTTGCCCTTGCCATAAGCCATTCCATCCTTTATTGTAATCTGTAGTATAAAATACCTGCTGCCCCCAACGATTAAATATTTTAAGAAAGTAAAATTGCTTTATGCCAACAGGTGTGCCTTTATAAATATCATTCTTTGTATCGCCGTTTGGTGTAAATGCATTAGGCAAATAAATATCAGGGCCTTTATAAATTTTTACGATTACATCATCATAGCTTTCGCATCCTTCAGGTGTAAATGCTTTTAGTGTAAATATTTGTGTGGCATTTAAAACCGTAACAGGATCAGCACTGGTGGCATCGTTTAAAACATTGGCCGGGCTCCAGATATAGCTTAATCCGCCATTGGCATGTAACTGTACCGGCTGGCCGGCGGTGGCAATGGTATCGTTACCGGCAAAAGCATTGGTACCGTAAATGATAATATCTTTTTGAAGAGAATCAGAATAGCAGCCGGTGGCAGCAGTAGCATACAGTTTTACTTTGTAATTACCATTGGCGATATAGGTATGCTGTGTATTTTGTGAAGTGGCAATACCACCATCACCAAACACCCATTTCCATTGGGTAACTGTTGCTGAAATATCTGTGGCAGAAAAATTGACTGCAGTATTTTTGCAGGCATCTTTAAAATTTATTACCACGGCTGGCACGGGGTTTACATAAAATGTTTTGTACGCCGTATAACTTTTACAACCCAGGGCGCTTGTGGCAACAAGCCCTACTGTTTGATTACCCTCTGTAAATATTTTACCAGCATTTTGCTGTGCACTCCATGCAGCATTATTATATATCCACGACCATTGAGTAATGGTACCTGCCGAAATATTTGAAGAATCGCTGAACTGCACGGGCAGCCCGGCACAATATGGCGGCATATTTATACCAAATTTTGCTGCAGGTTTGTCTGCAACATAAACTGTTTTTATTTTAATACCATAACAATCTCCCATTCCTCCTGCAAAAGCAAAGAATACTACATTGTGTAACCCAGCTAAAGAAAAAGTGTATGAAGGATTAAGTACATTTTGAAAAATAAGATTGCCGTCGATATTCCAAAACCAGTCAGTTACAGGGTCAGCTCCAAATGAACTGACAGTACCAAAAAAATTAGTAGGTTGTCCCAAACAAACAGAATCACTAAAAGTAAAATCGGCAGTTGCACTTGACCTTACATATATTATAGTGTTGAATGTACCAGACGAACAGCCTTCGATGGTTTTGACAGAGTATGTAACATTCTTATTGCCTGATGTATTGTATATCGTTGTTGGATTTTGTAAAGTAGATGTTTGCCCGTTACCTAAATTCCAAAGCCAGCCATTGGGATCAATAGTTCCTACTGCAACTGTAACTATTCCGTTAAACCCTTCAATAGCCCCTACACAATGATATGAACCAGTTGTAATAGAGACAATTGGTATTGTCCCAATTCTCACTGTTTGTGTATTAGTGGCTTCGCATCCATCTGCACCAATTACTCTTTGCTTTACAATATAATCTCCGCCGACTGTGTAAATATGCACCGGATTCAGATTAACTGAATCCAGCGGACTTCCGTCTCCAAAGTCCCAGTAAAATTTTGCAATAGTGGTAAACGAAATAGTGGTACTGGTAAAAATTATTGGTTCGTTAATGCATCTTTTTTGTGTGGGGCTAAAAGAAAAAGAAGGGTTTAATGCAGTTTTAAAAGCCTGAAAATTATTTTCTCCACCGGTACTGCCCGTAAAACCCCAATATACTAACGGATCCCCGGCAAAAACATCAGTTACAAAATCTTTTATAATACTTACTCTTACAACACCATCCATATAAACTGTAAGTGTTTGTATAGCTACATCCCATGATATGCGAAGGGAGTGCCAGTTACCATCTTCAATATTATCTACTGCTAAAGCTTGTACTGGGCCGGCTATATTATTAGCAGTAGTATGGTTTAAATCGCCATTTAATTGTATAGCAATATGGTCGTATGAGGGATCATTATCGGCACCATTTTGATAGGTATCAATTGTTACACCAACCGCAGGTGTTATGCCCTGATAGCCCAAACCACTGCCAGATGTACCCACACTGGTACTAATAGGCTGTAATACAAATGCAATTCCATCTGCCCCTGGGCTATTGCCTGCGCCTAAAAACACATCAAATTTAAAATCGAAAGATTGGCTAAGATTTATTTTATTATTATTCCACACCGAACCTGTTTGTGTATTTATAGCATTAGTTAACCGGTACTCGTTACAAGCCAATTGTGCTGCATTGCCATTAACGGTGTATTGTGCAAAAAGAGCCGGACTAATGGCTAAAACTACTATAAAGGGTAAAAAAGTCTTCATTCAGTTATTATAAGTTTATAAAAATAAATTTATTTTGCCTTACTACCGCTTATTAAAATAAAAAAAGGCTATCTGTCAGTTAGCAGATAGCCTTTTTCCAGAAAAACTTTATACTTACCAGCCTTTTTTAGCTACTCCATCAGCAACTGCTTTTAATGCATTTGCTTCGCTAAGCATGGTGGTCATTTTATTTCCTTTACCATCGTGGCCCTGTGCCATGTAACCCCCCCGGGAAGTTTTTGTAATATTTGCATCCTGCATGGGAACATTTTTTTCCTTGGTTTTCATGCAATAGGCTGTAATCATGTTACTCATTTTTTTAGAATTTATAGTTAGTAAATATGGGTAGAAGCAGTAAACTTCAGGCTACAAGCTACTTAAAATAGCCGATTTACCAAAACCGCCACGTAGTAGCCAAGGTAATTTTCCACAGTTTAGCCAGCTTATATTTTGGGTTTGTAAGTGGGTTTGTAGGTGAGAATTTAAAAAGCTGAACAGTGAAATTACAGTTGACGGGCTGCCGGATAGCAGCGCAAATCCTTTTGCAGCAGGGCTTTTGTGGGCAGGGCAAAAGATTGCAGCGGATAGCCGGAGCAATGCCCTATTAAAAACGGGGGCTTAAAGCCCCCATTATATTTTACCATTTATGTGAATGAAAATCTTAATAACTTTTTAAAAAATAACTATTTTTTTACTGGGTGAGTCACCCCCAAAGGGTGACTCACCCAGTAAATTACACGTCAATCTTGGCATATTTGGCGTGGGTTTCTATAAATTCACGGCGTGGCGGCACTTCATCTCCCATTAGCATACTAAACACACGATCGGCCTCGGCGGCACTTTCAATAGTAATTTGTTTTAGTGTTCTGGTAGCTGGGTTCATAGTGGTTTCCCAAAGTTGTTCTGCATTCATTTCTCCCAAACCCTTATAGCGTTGTGTATTTACACTTTCATCTTTTCCCTGTCCGAATAATTGTATCAGGCCTTTGCGTTCTTCATCCGTCCATGCATATTCCTGTTCTTTTCCTTTTTTAACTAAATATAATGGCGGCTGGGCTAAATAAACATTGCCCTGCTCCACCAGCTCTTTCATATACCTAAAAATAAATGTGAGTATTAATGTTGCAATATGGCTGCCATCCACATCAGCATCCGTCATAATTATTAATTTATGATAACGCAGTTTGGATACATCCAATGCTTTGGGATCTTCCGGTGTACCAATTTTTACACCCAATGCCGTGAACATATTACGTATCTCCTCATTATCATAAATCTTATGTTCCATGGCTTTTTCTACATTCAATATTTTACCTCTCAAAGGAAGTATGGCCTGGTAACTTCTGTCCCTGCCTTGTTTTGCAGTACCACCTGCCGAGTCTCCTTCTACTAAAAATAATTCACATCTTCCGGGGTCTTTATCGCTGCAATCGGCCAATTTGCCTGGTAAACCGCTACCTGTTAAAACACTTTTGCGCTGCACCATTTCCCTTGCCTTACGTGCCGCCGCCCTTGCCTGTGCTGCCAGTATTACTTTTTGAATTATAGTTTTTGCTTCTCTTGGGTTTTCTTCTAAAAAGGCTTCCAGCACACGGCTTAAAGTAGAGTCCACCACACCCATTACTTCATTATTACCCAGCTTTGTTTTTGTTTGCCCTTCAAATTGTGGCTCGGGTACTTTTACAGATATGATGGCCGATAACCCTTCCCTAAAATCATCGCCTTCAATTTCTACTTTGGCTTTGCTAAACATATCCTGCTTTTCGCCGTAGCTTTTAAATACCCTTGTAATGCTGCGGCGAAAACCTGCCACATGCGTACCGCCTTCAATGGTGTTGATATTATTTACATAACTAAAAAGATGCTCCTGATAACCGGCATTGTACATCATGGCTACTTCTACCATTACATTGCTGTTTGCATCTAAGCCTTCGCAATAAATTGCTTGTGGAATTAATGGTAAACGGTTAGCATTTTTATCAATCAGTTGTACAAACTCCACAATACCACCTTCGCTGTAAAAAGTTTTGGTGTAGGTGGTGCCATCTTCTTCCTTTTCTCTTAAATCATTAATGATGATGTTTATTTTTCTGTTTAAAAAAGATAACTCCCTTAAACGGCTTTCTAAAATTTCACGGTTATAAATGCCTGATGTAAAAATGGTAAGGTCGGGCCAAAATTGCACTTTGGTACCATGCGTATTGGATATGCCAATTTCCCTAACAGAATATTGAGGGATACCAGTTGCATACTCCTGCTCAAATGTTTTACCATCCCTATTAACAGTAACAATCAGTTTAGAACTTAATGCATTTACACAACTTACACCTACTCCGTGTAAACCACCTGATACTTTGTAGGAGTCTTTATCAAACTTACCCCCTGCATGCAAAACCGTCATTACAACTTCTAATGCACTTCTGTTTTCCTTAGTATGCATTCCTGTTGGAATACCACGGCCATCATCTTCTACAGTGATGGAATTATCTTCGTTAATAATTACGGTAATATTTTTACAATGCCCTGCAAGGGCTTCGTCAATTGAATTATCTACCACTTCGTACACCAAATGGTGCAAACCCTTTACGCCAATATCGCCAATGTACATAGCGGGGCGCTTGCGTACGGCCTCTAAACCTTCTAAAACCTGAATACTATCTGCGCCATAACTGGCTTTTTGTGCTGCGGTTCTCTCTGCTGTTTCTGTGCTCATAAATAGGTTAATCTGTCTTTACTTTTTTTAAAAATCTGTTATCGGCAAATATAAGTAAAATAAGGGGTTTAAGGAGATGTATTACCTGTTAAAATGGGTTTACTTATAGATATTTTTTCCACAAAATTTTAATTGCCGAAAAGCGGAAAATTTAAAGGTTACTTTGGCAGGGTTACAGTATAAATTTAAGATGCCGTATCTTTGCATATACAAAATGAATGAGCACACCGACATATTAGAAATTGCATACAAACAACCGATAATGCAAAACCAAATGCAGGCATTACTGCATAAGGAAAAGCAAATACCAGGCAGTGTAAAATATTCCATAAAAAGGTACGCCAAAGAACCACAGTGGAATATTGATGATACTGGTATGCTTATTTATCATACTGTAAAAAATAACCCGGCCCAAAATTATTTACAACTCAAGTTTTGCGTTAGTGGTAATGTTTACTGCCGTGAAAAAAAGACGGAATGTGATTATTGTAAATTCAGCTCATCTAAAACCTGTGTAGAAAAAGTAGATAGTGTGGATGTATTGAGTTTTAGTTTTTCCCCTTCGTATTTAAAACAATTTGCCAGTGGCAAAAAAAATGCTACCCTTTCGGATGAGGTGCTTTCATTTGAGCATAAAACTTCTTTTAGTAAAATACTGCCTTTGTGCGGCAAAACAAGAATGGCAATTGAGGCTTTGCTTAACCATACTTATACCGAAAGTTTAGAAAATATTTTTTTAAATGCCCAAACACAAATACTGCTTTTATACAGCATGGATTGTATGATGGGAGACCCGGAAGAAAAATTTACCTGCAAGTTTTTATCTAATGCAGATGACAGGGAAAAGATAACCAACGCAAGGGCAATTTTATTGCAACATATTGGCGAACCGTTAACCATTAAAGCACTTAGCCGCAAAGTAGCTATTAACGAATGTTATCTTAAAAAAGGGTTTAAAGAATTGTTTGGCACCACTATATTTGATTTTTATCAAACACAACGGATGGAGCATGCTAAGTATTTATTGTACGATAAAGGCCTCAGCGTAACGGAAGTTTCTGCACTTTTAGGTTACTCCTCTATCTCCCACTTTAGCACTGCATTTAAAAAACACACGGGCATTAAGCCGTGCGAATTGCTGTTACGATAATTTTTCTGCAATTTTTTACTTTTTATTTTTCGCACTATTTTCTAAAAAATTAGTCCTATCGCAATCGGGAAAATTATTTTCGAAAACCGGAACTGTAATCAATTTTACAAGAGAATGACAATTCACCATTTTTGTTGAAAGACTTTTGCACTCAGAAATAATTATATGCAAAATATTACTAAAAGCCTTTCATTTTTAGCTACTTTATTTATTACAACGGCTGCTTATACCCAGCAGGATAGTAGCAAAGCCAGGTACTTGAATGAAGTAATAGTAACCGGGCAGTACAAACCTCAGTCATTAAAAAAATCGGTTTATCAGGTTAAAATAATTAATCAGGAAAGAATAAAACTTAGTGGCGCTACCAATATACAACAGGTATTAAATACACAATTAGGTTTTCGTTTTAGCAGCGATAATACATTAGGTACAACCGATGTACAGTTGATGGGCATGAGCGGCCGTAATGTAAAAATTTTATTAGATGGCGTACCGTTAATTGACCGTGGCGATACAAGGGAAAGCCTTAATCAGGTAGATATCAATACAATTGAACGCATTGAAATTGTAGAAGGCCCTATGTCGGTTTCCTATGGTTCCGATGCATTGGCTGGTGTTATCAATATCATCACAAAAAAATATGTAAAGGATAATTTGTCGGTAACGGCAAGGGTGCAGGAAGAAACTGCAGGCTCAGAATATTATCCTTTTAGTTATAAAGGTGTACACCAGCAAAATGTGGGTATCAATTATAAAAAAAATGATTGGGCTATAACTGTTGGCGGTACACACAACGATCATGATGGTTTTGGTGGTGATGATTATGGAAGAGGAAAAACATGGAAACCTAAAGAACAATGGTTGGGCAATGCAAAAATTGGTTACAGCAAAGGGGCATTCAATGTATATTACAGAGCAGATGTGTTGAAAGAAGATATTGTTAGCCGTAACCCTATTAACTTTAGTAACTACAAAGCCATCGACCAGCAATATATTACCAATAGGCTTGCGCATCAATTACAAGGCGGATATAGTTTTAACAATAAACTGCAGTTGGCTACTATAATTGGTTATACCGATTATAAAAGACAAACCAAAACAGTACGCCACGATTTTGAAAAAGATACCGACGAATTAACCACTGGTGCAGGCGAACAGGATGTTGCAAAATTCAACAGTTTTGTTTTTAGAAATACATTGCAATATCAAATCAGCAATAAAATTTCTTTACAGCCAGGCATTGATATCAACCGTGAAGAAGCAAGTGGACAAAGGATTTTGGGCAATCCTGTAATTACAGATTACGCAGCATTTATATCTGCCGAAATTAAACCTACAGATAAAATAAATATTCGGCCGGGATTACGGTTCATAAAAAATTCCGTGTATGATGCTCCCCCAGTAATTCCATCAATCAATACCAAATTTGTATTAAATAATCAATTTGATGTAAGACTTGCTTATGCGTATGGCTTTCGTTCGCCAGCATTAAGAGAATTGTATTTTGACTTTGTAGATGCTAATCATAATATTGTAGGCAACCCCAACCTTAAAGCAGAATATTCTAACAGCTTTACCGGATCCTTAAATTTTTCAGCGGCACCAAAAAATAACATTCATTACAGTGCTTCATTAGCTGGTTTTTTCAACGACTTTAATAATCAAATAGATTTTGCACTAGCTTCTCCTACCTCCAATCAATACACTTATTTTAATGTTAACAAAGCAAAAACTACAGGTGGTACTTTAGAAAATAAAATTGTGTGGAAAAACCTGGATGCTGCTTTGGGATTCTCTTACATTGGCTACTACCGCAAATTATACGATGATAAAGATTACATAAAAGAAGATACTAAAAAATTTTTATGGAGTCCCGAAATAAATACTTCCGTTAGTTATGCTGTAACCAAACTAAAAACTAAACTAAGTTTATTTTATAAATACATTGGTAAAAAACCGCAGTACGTTACTGGTACTAACGCCAGCAACCAATCTGTTTTGTATATAGCGCAAACTGCGGCATATAACCTTGCCGATTTTACCACTTACACCACTATCAATAAATATGTAAGTGTTACTGCCGGGGTTAAAAATATTTTTGATGTAAGCAATGTAAATAATTCTGCTGCTGCTTCAAACAGCATACATAGTAGTGCTGGTGCAGTAGCAATAAGCTATGGCCGGTCTTATTTTATCGGTTTAAATTTTCAATGGCATAAAAAACAATTACAAAAAATATAATAACTAAATTAAAAGAACAATTTTATGATGCGTTTACAAAAAATATTATTAGTTGCAGTAGTAGCCGGAACATTTACTGCCTGTAAAAAAGATGAAAACCCTATAATTATAGTGCCGCCTTCAACTGGTGCACAGGTGGAATTAAATGGTATTGCCGTTATTGGCGAATTAGGAAGTGCTGCAGGCAATTCGGTGTATTTGGATTTATCTACAGATAAGCAAACAATAGCGTTGCGTTCGGCCTGGGATTTAGGTTTTTATTGTACTTCCGATTTTAGGGTAATATTAAATAATACCTCCAGTGCTGGTGCAAAAGTGTTAACCAGCAGCGATATTACAACTGTGGGTGCGGCAGATACTATTGGTTTAACATTGGCTACCAGCCAAACCAATCCTTTGCCCGAGCAATTAGTTTGGTTTGATAATGTTGCCGGCGATATGACCAAAACAGTTATACCTGCTGTATCTGCAACCGATGCAGATAACAAAGTAATTATTTTAAATCGTGGTATAGGCGGTGGTATTGCTGCAAGGCCATGGATAAAATTAAGGGTGTTGCGTAACACAAGTGGCGGTTACACTTTGCAGTATGCAGGCATACAAGAAACTACTTTTAAAACTTTGCAGATACCAAAAGATGCAGCCTACCATTTTAAATATGTTTCTTTTGAAAACGGTATTGTTAGTGGCCAACCCGAGAAAGAAAAATGGGATTTAGTATGGAGCTACTCCGTTTTTGAAACCAATTTTGGTGCAGGCCAGGTACCCTATAATTTCTCTGATTTAATTGCAGTTAATCATTTGGCTGGTGTAACTGTAGCGCAAAAAGTATATGCTGATGCTGCAATTGCTGCTGCTGCATATACCGCTTTTAATAAAGATAGCGTTAGCAACACCACATTAGTAAATAACCGCTGGGCAATTGGAAGCAGTTGGAGAGTTACTCAATCCTCTACCGAGCCATTAGGTGCAAGGCTGGCCCGTTTTTATATTATTAAAGACCCTGCTGGTAATTATTACAAATTAAAATGCCTATCGATGGGTGTGGGTACCGATGGTGGCACAAGAGGTAAGCCGGTATTTAAATACACACTTATAAACTAAACCGTTTTTTTTATCTGATATCGAAAGCTGTTCCCAAAAAGGAACAGCTTTTTCTTTTTGCGTAAATGCAATTCCCAGTTGCTATAATAATTGTCATCGTTCTGTCATTGATTTGCTTCAAAATAAAAAAAAACAATGAAAAAAATATTTTTTGCAATAGCAATGACAACAAGTTTGGCAAGTTTTGCCCAGCAACAGGCAGGTAAAAAAAATGTAGATGCCCTGTGTGGCTGTTTTGATGTGGAGTTTAAATACGCCGAAACTTTTTCGCCAGATACCAGTTATAAATTTCACAACAGAGAAACTATTAGTGGCGGTACAGAATATATTTTTCCGGTACTAAATACAGATAAGCGTTTGGTGCTGCAGCATTTGCTGGTAGTTACCGATGAAATTATTGTAAAACACTGGCGTGAAGAATGGACTTACGAAAACCCCACCATGTATAATTTTAAAGGCGATAAAACTTGGGTAAAAGAACAATTAAAACCAGCGCAGGTAAAAGGCAAATGGACACAAGCTGTTTGGGAAGTAAGCGATGCACCAAGGTACCAGGGCGCAAGCAATTGGCAAAATATTGATGGCAAAAATGTTTGGCAAAACACTGCTTTTGCACCACTACCCCGCCGGGAATATTCGGTAAGAAGCGATTACAATGTTTTAAAAAGAGAAAACCGTATCATCATTACCAACGATGGTTGGATACACGACCAGAATAATCAAAAAATAATACGTACCAATGGCGCAGATAAATTATTAACCGAAGAAAAAGGATTAAACACTTATAAAAAAATTGATGAAAGTGCCTGTGCGCCAGCCAAAGTTTACTGGGAGAAAAATCAAGTGTATTGGACAAAAGTGCGTACCCTTTGGGAAAATTATTTAAATACACACAGCATTATAAAATTAAAAGAAGATGCTATCGGTAAGCCCATGCATGATTATCTTTTTGCTATTGCAAAAGAATTTGCCGATAAAAAAATTACAGCTGCACAAGTAGATGAAAAGCTAAAAGAAACATTTGAAAAATATTTGGTTGACGATAAAACTGTTGCAACTAAAAACTAATAATATTCCAATAAACGAAAAGGCACCCCAAATAACCGGGATGCCTTTTACATGTACAAATTTTGATAACCAAGCACTGAAAAAAAACGCTTTTCTAAAGATATTGTTTACTTAGGTTTGTTGGATATTAAACTAAATTCTTGGATATGGATTTTAAAAAACGGAACCTATGTTGATGTATATATTTTAAAATGTGACGGGAGTAGGAATACTCCCGTCTTTACCCTAATAAAACCCTAAA
>JAYSTT010000635.1:0-2153 GCA_043719495.1 Ferruginibacter sp.
GCGGCTTTATCTTCATCAGGGCTCCATTGCAGGTTACCAGCTTTAAGGTTTGCCGGTAAGCCGGTAAGTCGGTATTCTTTACCCGTTGCTACTTCTTTAATTGTGATATCAGTAATATAAGAACTTCTGCTGGGGCCAAAATTGTTTGGGTTAATACGCAGGCCTGCAATGCGTAACTCAGGCTGGGCAAGATCTTCAACCGAAGGCATGCTGCTGCGTTCCAGTATCAGCATGTATTGCCCTTTACTGTCTAAGCTTACGCCGGGTGTTGGTTTTGCCATTACCAGGTCGTAAATTTCTTTTGGCGGTGTTTGGTATTCGATGGCGTCTTGTGCAAAAATGCTGTTACCGATAAACAGCATTACCAAGATGAAAATTTTTCTCATGTGCGTTAATTTTTATTGTTAGTTTGATATGCCAACCCTGTGTTTTATGTATTCATTTTTCTCCAGTTCATTCAGCATTAACATTGCAAGATCGCCGGCATTTATTTTGTAATTATTTTGTTCGGGTGGGTAATCTGCTTTTGTGGTATAACTACCGGTTGGCCCGGCATTAATAATATTTGGCGGACAAACAAATGTCCAATCCAAACCGCTTTCATTTAAAAGTTCAAATGCTTTTTTATGTTCCAGTCCCACGGCTTTATATTCAGGCGGGTAATCTTCTTTATCAACAAGCAATGAGTTTTCATCTGCATTTAAAACACCGAGGCCGCCAATGGCGATAATTCTTTTTACACCGGCTTTCTGCATTTGTTTAATAATGTTCTTCATGCCCAGCGTTCGTGTTTTGTCGGTACCATCAACACTGCCACCAATTGCGGATACTACAGCATCGCAACCTTTGATGGCATTAAATACTTCGCCTTCATCAAATAAAGCTCCCTGCACCAATTGCAGGTTTTCAGTTTCAAGATAATCTGTGGTGTAAACATTTCTGCCAAAGGCTTTAACGTTATTTTTTTTAAACAATGCCTGTTGTACCAGTTGCTTGCCTACCATGCCGGTTGCGCCAAATATGATCAGATTCATTTCAATTTTTTTTCAAGGTACGCCAACAAAAAAATTTGCCCAAGTAAAGTTTCTCCCCCATATTTGCAATAGAAATGAAAATAATCAATATAAATAACAACGGTTGGTGGTGGAGCATGGTCAAATGACGTGCCTCATTGCTATTGTATATAAAATAGTTTGAACCCGGCACGAGTGCCGGGTTTTTTAATTTTTGTCTGAACGGGGATTTGGGTGGATTGTTGGGATTTAAAGGATTTATTAACTTTTGAAATTATTATTGTTATGACGCAATTTAAATATGATGAGATAACGAAGCGCCAATGAAAAAAATAGAAATACAAACCACGTTTAAAAAAATACTGGCCGATGTTTACACACCGGTTGGTATTTATTTAAGATTGAGAGATAGATTCAGGGACACCATTTTGCTGGAGAGTACCGATTTTCATGCCGGAGAAAACAGTTATTCTTTTATCGGCATCAATGCAGTTGCCGGTATAGAAATAAGTACTCCATCTGCCATTGAATTTAAATTGCCGGGACAAACTGCAGAAAGAATAAAGCTTGATAAAACCGCAGATGTACCACAACTGCTCTGGGATTTTATGCAGCGGTTTGAAATTAAAGAGGCCGCAATAAAACCTGTAAACGTTGCACAGGGTTTGTTTGGTTATACAACATTTGATGCAGTACAATTTTTTGACCTCACCCCCAACCCCCGTCCAACCGGGTCATCCGGGCGGGCCTCTCCAAAGGCAGAGTGGGGCAATAGCATTCCGCTGATGCGTTACCGGCTTTATCAATACGTTATTGCCATCAATCATTTTAAAGATGAATTGTTTATTTGCGAAAATCATTTTAATGGTATTGAAAGTGAAGTTGCAGTAATTGAAAGTTTAATAAAGAGTAAAGATGTTCCGGGTTTTCCCTTTAAAAGTATGGGGGAAGAAAGATCGAATATTACGGATGCAGCCTACATAGAGATGGTGAAGAAAGGAGTGGCCAGTTGTCACAGGGGCGATGTGTTTCAAATTGTATTGAGCCGGAGATTTGAGCAAAAATTCACAGGCGATGAATTTAATGTGTATCGTGCTTTACGCAGTATCAATCCATCTCCTTATTTATTTTATTTTGATT
>JAYSTT010000636.1:0-2149 GCA_043719495.1 Ferruginibacter sp.
TGAATTTTTAAAGAAAACAATTTCAGTGATAAAAAATAGTTAATCATTGACTTATGAATACATAAAAAGTATATTTAATCAACAACGCAACGCTAGTGAATAGAATTATTATTAAATAACAATGAATATTAACTCAACCAAGCTGATAATTCGTTTAAGATTATGTTGTAATAATTTAGGGTTCATGTGTGTAAAGGATTTAAAATAGAAGGAAAAGTTGATATGGTTTTTTTACTAAAATATCCCCCTTATTATTTGCTTTTTTCTTTGTTTTAGAACAGCAGTATTGGGGGGAAACGAATCTGCATCATTTCAAGAATAATTGCGGGAGGTAAATTTTTTTGGATAGGATTAATCTCAAACATAAGTTACTTATATTTAATTCCGGGAAAGAAGCGACGTAAAGAATTGATTGCCGGAGAAAAAAATATACCGATGCTTATTTAAAACCAATTAAAACAGGTATTTGAAAATTAAATTAATTTTTTTAAAGAAACAACTATGCAATCTCAAATCACACAACAACAAATAGAA
Source organism: Ferruginibacter sp. (assembly GCA_043719495.1). Classification (GTDB taxonomy): domain Bacteria; phylum Bacteroidota; class Bacteroidia; order Chitinophagales; family Chitinophagaceae; genus Ferruginibacter. Next base: position 535 of record JAYSTT010000636.1, read on the forward strand.
TCTTACAGGAACAATGGTTACCTGCTTGTAGAAAATTTTTTGAATGAAGAAGAACTTTCTTTTTGGCGCAATGCAGTAACCGAAGCCATACAGCAACGCAATGGAAGAAAATTTGCTTTTAGTGATTCCAAAGTGGGCGAGGATGATGGTATTAATAAAGACAGCGATTATTATGGAAAGGTGTTTGATCAAATGCTAAACCTTTGGCAAACAAATGAAGATGTAAAAAAAATAATGCTGGATGAAAATATCGGGAAGATGGTGGCGGATTTGGCTGGTTGGGAAGGCACAAGAATATGGCATGACCAGGCATTGATAAAACGCCCATGGGCAAATCCAACATCGTGGCACTTAGATACACCTTTCTGGTCGTTCAGCGACAGGCGTGCCTTATCTATTTGGGTGGCATTGGATGATGCCACATTGGAAAATGGTTGTTTGTATTTTATACCGGGTTCTTATCACACTACCACATTTGATAATCCCGGTATTGGTAAAAACATGGATGCCATCTTTGAAATGTATCCACAGTTTTTAAAAACAAAATCAACCGCAGTACCCATGAAAGCCGGAAGCTGTTCCTTTCACAATGGCTTAACCATTCATGGTGCAGGAGCCAACATGACAAATGGTTTCCGCAGGGCAATGACTTGCGCTTATATGCCGGATGATGCTAAGTTTAACGGTATTAAAAATATATTAACAGATGAACAGGTGAGCAAATTAAACATTGGCGACTCATTGAATGATGAACTGCAAAACCCATTGATTTATTCAGCAGTTAAAGTAATTCATTAATGAAGCTGCTGATACTTTGTACACAGTGGGGCAGTCAACATTTGTCATTGGAAGATTTTTTTGTGAAAGTAAAAGAAGCTGGGTATGATGGTATTGATACCTGGTTGCCTGAAGATAAAAACGAAAGAAAGAAACTCATTTCATTGTTGTATAAATATAAGTTAATAATTGTCAGTCATCAGCACCAGGCAAAGGGAAATACAATTGATGAATATTGCAAATCGCTTGAGTATTACCTGGCTCTTTCAATGGAATGTAACCCGCTTTTGATTAATTCGCATTCTGGCCGGGATTATTTTTCATTAGATGAACAGTTGAAAGTTATTGATACAGTTGAAAAATTTTCTGTGAAAAATAATATAATAATTGCACACGAAACACATCGGGGACGAATTGGTTACAGTCCATACAATGCGATGGAATTGTTTAAGCAACGGCCTGCTTTGAAAATAACAGCAGATTTTTCTCATTGGACTTGTGTTACGGAGAGTTGGTTGGAAAATTCTACTGCAATCATGGACGAAGCCATTATACGAACAAAACATATTCATGCAAGAGTTGGTTTTACACAAGGGCCCCAAATACCCGACCCTAGGCTTGCCTCATGGCAGGAGCCAGTAAAATTCTTTTTAAATATCTGGGAACAAATTATTGCGTATCAAAAATTACAGAAAGCAAATTTTTTTACAATAACCACAGAATTTGGACCACCACCATACATGTGGACGAATGTGAAGAATAATTTACCGATTGTAAATCAATGGGAAATAAACTGTTTTATGAAAGATTTGATACGAAAGACTTTTATTTAAAATAA
>JAYSTT010000637.1:0-2143 GCA_043719495.1 Ferruginibacter sp.
CCATATCTTCCTCTAAATGAATTTAACCAATTAATTTTACCATTTTTTTTATTAAAATGGTAATCTATAATACCCTTAATACCAATTTGAGCTGTATTACCACCCTTAACCTGCGACCAGTAATCATTTTGCCCGGCTTCGCTTAAGTTAATGGCAATGGTGCCAGCTTTATGCCAACCATCTAATGTATCTGCTTTTTCTTGTTTTGCAGATAAACTTGCAGATGCAGTGTTGGCTATATCGGCACCGGTTTGTGCATGTATAGTAGTAAAAGCTAACATTGTTAATGCAAATAAATAAATCCTTGTTTTCATCTCTTTGTTTTTTGATTAAAATTATATTTTTATTTAAGACATAATAGTTAGTAGTATGGTTGCTTGTAAAACAAAAAATACACCCAAACATGAGGTGCATTTTTTGTTTAAATTTTATGTACTTAAAATTATTTTTTTAATGAATCCCTTATTTCCATTAAAAGTGCATCTGTAGATGATGGACCTGCCGGGGCTTCTGCAGCTTTAGCTTTCTTCATTTTATTTAAAGCCTTTAGTGCAGTAAATACAACTAACGCAATTAATAAAAAGGTAACAAATGCAGAAATAAAATTACCATAAGCAAATACTGGTCCTAATTTTTGAGCATCTTCTAATGACGCACCAGTGCCTGCCGCAGCTTTTGTAGCATCGTTAAGCCCAAAATACATATTGCTGAAATCTTTGCCACTAATAATACCAATTAATGGTAATACCATACCATCAATAAATGCGGATATTACTTTGCCAACAGCCGCACCCATAACAACACCCACTGCTAAGTCAATAAAATTACCAGTTACAGCAAACTCTTTAAATTCTTTGATAAATCCCATAATTGTAAGTTTTTAATTTGTTTAAAAATAGATAATGAATTTGTCGCAAGATGAGGTTAGGGTGGTAAAAATATAGTTTTGTCTGGTAAATCCAAATAATTTTAAAAAAAAATGCAGAAACTGAGGAAAATACTCAACAAAAATATCTTTTACAGGCATTTCATTTAAAAACTTCACCTTTGCCCATTAAATTTTATTTGTGGGTAAAGGATTTTTAAACTGGTTTATTTTTATTGTGCTTTCTATTATTTGGGGCAGCAGTTTTGTATTAATGAAAGAAGGGCTGGTACATTTATCGGCTTACCAGGTGGCATCGCTGCGTATCGTTTTTTCGGGTATTGTTTTATTACCCACTGCAATAAAATATTTCAAACTAATACCTAAGGATAAACTTTTTATCATTTTTATGAGTGGTATGCTGGGTAGTTTATTACCTGCTTATTTATTTTGTATTGCAGAAGAAGGTATTGATAGTGCTTTAGCCGGTACCCTTAACAGCCTTACGCCTATTTTTGTAATTATTACCGGGGCATTATTTTTTAAAAGTAAACCAACAGGCAATAAAATTGTGGGAATATTAATTTCCTTTACTGGCAGTATTTTATTATTATTCAGTAAGGGTCACATGCAGGAAAACCAGAATTTAATCTACATTTCTTTTATAGTGCTGGCTACTGTCTTTTATGGCTTTAATGTAAATATGGTACAGCGTTATTTAAAAAATATTGGCTCTTTGCAAATTGCTGCAGTGGCACTTACACTTAATGCAGTACCAGCTTTACTGGTATTAATTTTTACAGGTTATTTTAATTTGCCACTGACTGATAAAAGTATTTTACTATCAACAGCGGCATCTGCTATACTGGGCATTTTAGGTACAGCCCTGGCTTCTATTATTTTTTATATGCTGGTAAAACGTGCCGGAGCAATTTTTGCTTCTATGGTTACTTACGGAATACCCGTTGTTGCTATTATCTGGGGTGTAATTTATCATGAAGAAGTAGGGTGGAAGCAAGTGGCTTGCTTAGCAATTATTTTATCTGGGGTGTATATTGCTAATAGAAAAGGGAAAGAAAATTTTTTGTTAACGAAGTAAAAGAAAAAATTAATGATTAGTATTTAACAAATCCCTTCTCATTTCCTTTGCCGTTTTACTGCTGCCATCATGACTCCAGCCGGGGGGCATAAATAAATATTTAAGGCGGATGAAAAAGGGCAATTTCTTATTAAGATCCCTGCCAATATTTTGCCACTCATGAAAAATTATTTTTAGTG
>JAYSTT010000638.1:0-5173 GCA_043719495.1 Ferruginibacter sp.
ATACATGAAGCGCATTGCCGCAGCAGTGGGCATAAATAAGCCGGTTACCTCCTACTGGGCAAGGCATAGCTTTAGTACCGTGCTAAAGCGTTCCGGGGCAAGTATAGAGTTTATAAGCGAAGCACTGGGGCATAGCGACAGCAAAACCACCCGCAAATACTTAGATAGTTTTGAAAACGAAACCATACATAAAACCACAGATGCGTTAACGGCATTTGCACAATAAACCACACCATGCAGATTATACAGAGCATCCAAAACAGGATTTACGAAATAAGGGGCGAACGGGTAATGCTGGATTTTGATTTAGCAGCCCTGTATGATGTACCTACTAAAGCGTTAAACCAAGCCGTAAAGCGCAATCCAAAACGGTTTCCAGCCGACTTTATGTTTAGGCTTACCCTCGCTGAATGGGAGGGTATCCGGTCACAATCTGTTACCGCATGGGAAAGTATGGCAGTAGAGGGGTCACAAAATGTTACCGCATACCAAAGTAAAAGAAATACAAGCCTGATGCCCTATGCCTTTACAGAACAGGGTGTTGCTATGTTAAGCGGCGTACTAAACAGCGATAAAGCAATAGAAATGCACGTAGCCATTATGAGGGCTTTTGTAGAAATAAAAAAGATTGTATTGCGCCAAACTGATTTAAAAGAACAAATGAAAGAAATTAAAGAACGCCTTGGCGAACATGATGCACAGTTAAACCAAATTTACGATGCTATGGAAAATTTATTAGATGAAAAAGCAGCGCAACGGAAATGGGAAGAGAGGGAGAGGATTGGGTTTAAGAAATAACTTTGAAAATTGAAAAAGGGCTTCAATTTTTTGAAACCCTTTGCTACCCTATTAATCATAATGCAAATATTGTTGCTAATAACAGGGTAATGTCTAATAATAAAATATAAAGATGCAAGAATTGACAATTGAAATAAAGACATTAAGTAGTCTTAAAAATAATAATAGTTTTTATGAAAAGCTTATTAAGACTTATTCTGAAAAATTAAAAGTAGTAAGTGATTTTTCAAATAGAGAGGATTTTATAAAAGAAGAAATAAAAAGAATTGAAGACCTTTTTATACAGCCATTCCAAACTACAATTGGAGGTGATTTTAGAGTTATTGATTTTATTGATTTTTCTAAGTTTATAAAAATTGCATTTGACTACTTAAAGCAGGGGATGGACTTAGAAATTGAAAAAATCGTTAAGCAAGGGCAAAATGAATACAGAGATTTCACAAAACTCCATTCAGGAATAGATTTAACTAATTCTGACTTGACCGAAGTTAAAACATCGGTTATACATTCATTAGAAAAAGGTATTGGGTTTTTGTTGTACCAAACATACCTAAAAAAGCAGCTCGAGGCTATCCCAGAATCAAAACAAATAAAAGAAAAAAAAGCTGAAATGACATTATTGCAAATTTGGGATAATGATAATAATAAAAGTTTCAATTATAAAAGAAGCAATGAAGGATTTAGCAATTGTAAATCGAAGTAGTGAAAGAGAAATTACAGGATTTATAGATGGCTGTAAAGATGCAAATGCCTTACCCGAAATAAGTGCAACAGATTTAATGAAAGCAATTTATCATGAATTAGGAAAGGAATATAATGACAATTCAAAGCCACGTTATGATAAAGCAACATACACTAATTCATTAAGAAGAACTAAAGAATACTTTAAAATTTAGGTAATAAGGGGCAACGGAGGTCTTCCCCCTAAATGCCCCCAAATATTATTTTTATTTGCTGCATTGTTTCACTAAAATAAATAACAATGCAGAAGCAAAGTCGTAAAAAAACATATTCTAAAAATCAATGGGTAAAAAAATGGGGTAAATCAATAGTAGAGCTAATCATTCATGCCATTAAATTGATTACAGCATTGCTATAATGAAATATATGTGAGCCGCATAAATAAAAAAGGGCTTCAATTTCTTGAAACCCTTTGCTATCCTGCTCCCCCTGCCCGACTTGAACGGGCGACCCTCTGATTAACAGTCAGATGCTCTAACCAACTGAGCTAAGGAGGAGTATCGCTAATAAATCTGTTCTCCTTGACCAATTTGATTAATCCCGTAGTAACGGGACTCTAACCAACTGAGTTAAGGAGGAATTTACTTTTCCCTTTTATGGGAGGGCAAAAGTAAGGCATTTTAGCTTTTGGAAAAAAAATAAATACAACTATTTAAGCCACCCAAACAGGTTATTATTTTCTATGCCAACAAAAACGCCATCTTCTCTTATTTCTACCGAAAAAGTTTTTAAATAATAGCCTTCGCCACTGGTATTGCGGCCATTGTGTAAACTGTATTTATAGCGGTGCAGGGGGCAAACAATATTTCCCAATGCATCAATATGACCATTTGCCATAATACCACCTGCATGGGGGCATTTTTGGGTGCAGGCAAACAACTCATTTTTATTAAAGGCAATGCAAATTGTTTTATTGTTTACCTGCACCTCAGCTAAACCGTTTGCAGAAAAATTAATTTCGGAGATGTGGTTGGCAATTTTATGCCAAATGTATTTTTTGTTTATGTCCATTTTTAATTTGCCCGCCGATTTCGCAGAAAAGAAAACCATAGCATTAGTCTGCGTAATCAACGAAACCTGTAGGACAGGTTCTTAATAAAAAAATTCTGCTTTGTATGGATAGCGGATACGGTAAGTATCCCTTACTGCATTTAAAATAGTTTGCCGTAATGCATCAATATTTACTTTTTCTGTGGCCGATACAAATACACAATTACCTTTTGTTTCGGTTTGCCAGCGTTGTTTTAAATCGTTCAGTATTTCTTTTTTTACATCCTCTTCCAACCATTTATCAAATACTTCTGCCTGGTATTTATCCATTTTATTAAATATAGTGATGGTGGGTTTTTCTTCCACCCTAAGTTCGGCTAAGGTTTTGTTTACCACCATTATTTGCTCCTCGTATTGCGGATGTGATATGTCCACGACATGTAATAATACATCAACTTCTCTTACTTCATCTAATGTACTTTTAAAACTTTCTACCAAATGATGCGGTAGTTTTCTTATAAAACCAACGGTATCGCTTAATAAAAAAGGAGTTTGTTCAAACACCACTTTACGGGTAGTGGTATCAAGTGTTGCAAATAATTTATTTTCTGCAAACACTTCGCTCTTGCTAAGTAAGTTCATCAGCGTAGATTTCCCCACATTGGTATAGCCTACCAAGGCCACCCGAATAAATTCGCCCCTGTCTTTTCTTTGGGTAAAGGATTGTTTGTCAATTTCGGCCAGACGCTTGCGTAACAGGCCTATTTTATCTTTTACAATACGTCTGTCGGTTTCTATTTCAGTTTCACCGGGTCCCCTTGTTCCTACTCCGCCGCCCTGTCGTTCCAAATGCTTCCACATACCTTTAAGCCTTGGTAAAATATATTGATACTGCGCCAGCTCCACCTGTGTTTTAGCCTGGGCAGTTTTGGCACGGCTGGCAAATATGTCCAATATTAAATCGCTACGGTCAATGGTTTTTACGTTAAGCTCTTTTTCTATATTCTGAATTTGTGACCCGGTTAATTCATCGTCAAAAATTACAATATGGATATTTCCTTTCAGTAAAATAAATTGTTTTATCTCCTGCAGCTTTCCCTTACCTACAAAAGTTTTACTATCGGGGTGTGGGAGTTTTTGAGTAAAACGTTTTAGAGTTAAGGCACCTGCTGTTTCTGCCAAAAAAGTAAGTTCATCTAAATATTCGTTTACCTGTGTTTCAGTTTGTTCTTTGTAAACAAGGCCTACCAAAATGCAGTTTTCTTCTTTAGTAAATAATTGTTTTTTTTCTATCAAAGTTTTTTGTTTTAACCACTAATGGCACTAATTTTAACCAATAATATTTACCTGTTTTTTGGCAGGAATAAGTTTGCAGAGCAAATCACTTACTTAATAAACTCTACCAGACACAAAAGTAAAGCGTTCCGGCAGTACCAGAACGCTTTTTATATTTTAAGTGCTGCTGTAATTATTTTTTTGACGCCGTAATTGCATCTGTCCATTTTTTCATTTCTGGGCAGTCCCTGTATTCGTCATCCAGCATAATAAAGTAGGTAGGTATTTTTTTGCTGAACCAGGCATCCAGAGCCTCGTTCTTTTTTTCTTCCAGTGCTCTTGTAGCAATCCGGTTATAATCATCTTTCAGGTTTTCGCGGTGAGGCTGGGTTTTGGTTTTTAAATATACAATACGTACTCCTTTTTTACCGCTTTCGTCAGTATATTCTATGGGTTGAGAATATTGCCCAACTTTTAAATCTTTCATCATTACCACCATGTCTTTATCCAACTGGTCGATGGTTAAGAAAGATCCGTCTCTTCCCTGAAGCATGCCCGCTGTAAATTTACTAGATACATCGTTACTGTATTTGGATACCGCTTCGCCAAACTGAATAGTGCCCGTAATTAATTTTGCTCTTACAGAATCTAATTTTTCCAGGGTTTCCCTTATTTCTATTTTAGTTACCTGTGGCATTTTAAGAATATGCCTTACAACGGCATCATCACCGGAGCGGCTTACCAATTGTAAAATATGATACCCAAAACGTGTTTTAAAAGGGTTGGATATTTGGCCTTCTTTTAGCGAAAAGGCTTTTGATAACCAGTCTTTATCAAGGTCTCTTTGACTGCGGTTAATTTCGTACTGGCCACATTTATCTTTGCTTCCTGGATCTTCGGTATAATTGTTGGCAATGGTACAAAAATCTTTTTTACCGCTTTCAATCAGTTTTTTATATTCTTTCAATTGCTCCACCGCATATTCCTCCGCATCCCGGCTGGCCTTGGGGAATATAACAATTTGTCCTACCTCCACTTCGCTTTCGTATAAAGGCAAACTGTCAGTGAGTATTTTATTAAAATATTCCTGCACCTCCTTTGGGGTAATACGAATATCCTGTACCACTTTGTTACGCATGGCCTGAGACAGTTTTTGATCACGTATGCCTTCTTTAAAATCTTCTTTTAACTGATATACGGATTTGCCGGCTACTCTCTCCAGCTCTTCTGTTGAACCAAACCGGTTAATGTTGTCCCGAATCCGGTTTTCAATATCAATTTCCACTTCTTCATCGGTTACAGGTAGAGAATCTTTTTCGGCCTGCAGTACCAGGGCTTTAATACCCATTGCCTGTTCTATAATTAAACA
>JAYSTT010000639.1:0-2141 GCA_043719495.1 Ferruginibacter sp.
CTGAAAACTTAAAATGTCATTTTCCAGCTTCCATTGGCTATTTAAAATTTTACACAAAGAAGTTTTAACCTGTGTGTTGCGTTTAGAAAAAGTTGCAAAATCTTGGTGTTTTATTAATTCCATCGCTGCTTTCTCCATTAGCTCAATATTGAGTAAATAAGGGAAAAAATAGGCCCTGTCCTGTAAAAAAGGATCTTTTTGCTTATATATATAATACACATACTCCCTGGAAAGGGCGTCAAAACGACAATGGTTATTGGAATGAACCTGAAATATTTTCTTTACAACAATATCTGCAGGTAATATTGAATTAAGGTGATAGGTTCCATCTTTAATCAGGGCTTCAGTATCGAAATGAAAGAAATTTTGAATTGCATGAACTCCGGCGTCAGTTCTGGAGGAGCCAGTTAATTTATACTCTCCCCTGTAATAGATTTTAAGTGCTTTTTCTACTTCTGCCTGAATGGAATTGGCATTTTGCTGTATTTGAAACCCTGAATAATTTGTACCCTTATATGAAACTTCGATAAAATACCGTGGCATAATTATACTTATTTTGGCTGTACAATAATAAAACTTAACCAATTTTGGCTTTTAATGCCTTATCATTGCTTTAAACCGTGTAATAAAATAAATATCTCTTAACTGAGTTTGGAGAGAACTAAAATTGTAGGTATCAGATACAAAAGGGTAAGCAGCATCGAAAAAATTATACTTACCACTATCATTTAAAAATAACACACAGAGATTTTTTATTTGTTCTGTTGTAAAACACCTTGATCTGAAAGTTTTTTTTGCCACACTCACCATATCGTCATCATTTTTTTCAGCAGTCATTTTCTTTCTTAATTTCAGAAAATCTTCTTCTGTTGCAAAATTTTTACAATCTGAATTTACGATTACAGGCCTTACAACATTCTCCTTTGCTTTTTCTGGTACCTGAACAACTTCGATTTTCTTTTCGGGTACAACTTCCAAAACTGGTTGAGTTGAAAATGTATCAGCTTTTGCTTTTTGCTTAGGCATTTCAATATCACCGGATTTTTCAACTTTAATGTCAGGAGAATCTTTTTGAGTATTCACTATTGGAGCCGGACCTTTTTTTTCTGTTTGAATAATTGGAAAAACATCTTCAGCAGGAATAAAGACTCTTATTGTATCAGGTATAGTATTAGCCCTGTCAAGATAAACCATTTCTTTTCCTTCGGAATTACTGTTACTTAATAATTTTACTATTTGATTTGTTAACTTAACTGGCTCTTCCTTTTTGGTTATTTCAACCATTGATTTTATTTCTTCTTTTAACTTAGGTTTTTCCTGTGCATTTTTAGTATTTGAAGTGTCAGGAACAACTGTGGGAACTGTAGCGGATAAATCATCTTTCTTACTCTCCACAGCCCTTGAAATTGACAAAACCACTTCCATAGTTTGTAAATTAAATAGGCCCCAACCCTTATCTCCAAAATTTTTTATTAAATAGCCTGCATCTTTTTTATTTATAGTACACTTAACTTTTTGTTCGGGCCACTCGTTTTTGGGAAAGCCGACAGTTAACGAATAATCTCCATCCTGCAATCTGGGAATAATAAGATATCCTGAAGCCGAAGAGCTTAATAATTTTTTATCCAATTTTATATAAAATGGCTGTTTGTTTTCTGTTTGCAGATAAATAAAATGGTTTTGCTGAGTAAATGAACTTAGTGCAGCAGAGAGAAAAAGAGAGAAAAGAAAAATTATTTTAACCAACTTATTCATTTTATTAACAATTATCGGGCAATAAAAAATCCTTAACTAATTATTTTGGCCATTCCGCATTTACGAAATCTTTAAAAACTTAATGCCGTTATCAAAAATACTTATTAATACAATGATTTTACCATTTATATAAAAATGATTTTACTTTAACATAAGTACCCTTACTTTTGCCAGCTAAATTTAAAATATGAAGAAAATTGTTTTTTTATTAGCAATGGCAGCAAGTACCTTAATACTAAAAGCGCAATTTGATATTGAACCAAAAGATACCACCTGGAAAAATATTTACAGGAGCTCGAGCACTAAAATAAATGATCTTGTACATACCAAATTAGCTGTAAAATTTGACTATGATAAATCCTATATGTATGGTAAAGCATGGATTA
>JAYSTT010000640.1:0-2139 GCA_043719495.1 Ferruginibacter sp.
CAACAACCGTTTGTACAAAAAAGGCTTTTTTGTTTTTTTAAAAAAGGAAAAATTTTTTATGCTGAATTTAATATCCGTTTATTTTTTTACCTTCTTTTAAAAAAAATGGATTGTATTGGCGCCATCGACCTGGACACTATTTTACCTTGCTACTTTATTTCTAAATTAAAGAAATTAAAAAGGGTTTATGATGCTCATGAATTATTTTGTGAAATGAAGGAAGTTGCCACACGACCTTCTATCTATAAAGTTTGGAAAAAGATTGAGCGATACACTGTTCCAAATTTCACTAATGGCTATACTGTAAACCAACCTATTGCAGATGAATTTAAAAAAATGTATGGCGTTAATTATGAGGTAATAAGAAATATAGCTTTACTGAGAGAGATAAATCAAACAGAAAAAAAAGAAAAATTTATTTTATATCAGGGTGCTGTTAATGAAGGCAGAAGTTTTGAAACGCTGATACCTGCAATGAAAAATGTGAATTGTAAACTGATCATTTGCGGAGATGGTAATTTTATGAACCAAGCACATGCATTGGTACTAGAAAATAATTTACTGGATAAAGTAATTTTCAAAGGTAAAGTTAACCCTGAAGAACTAAGAACCATTACACTAGATGCTTACATAGGTATAACCTTGTTTGATGATGCCGGCTTGAGTAATTATTATTCTTTGGCCAACCGTTTTTTTGATTACCTGCATGCAGGTATTCCGCAGCTTTGTGTTAACTATCCTGTATATAAAGAAATTAACGACAGATTTCATATAGCGGTACTAACGGATGATATCAGCGAAAATAAAATAGCTGCTTTGCTGAACAATTTACTATTAAATGAAGTTGTGTACAATGAGTTACAGCTAAATTGCATAAAAGCACGCCAGGAATTGAACTGGCAGCAGGAAGAAAAAAAATTAATTCAGTTTTACAAAAATTTACTTGGATAATCATCTACATATTGTTGCCCTTGATGTACCCTGGCCTGCTGATTATGGTGGTGTGGTGGATCTTTTTTATAAGTTAAAAGCCCTGCATCAACTGGGTGTAAAAATACATTTACATTGCTATACACAGGGCCGTGAGCCACAGGAAGAATTAAATAAATATTGTGTTAGCGTAAACTATTATCAACGTAAAAAAAATATCAGAAGCTTTTCTTTAAAGCTTCCTTTTATTGTAGCAAGCAGGAAAAATGATGAGCTCATCGCTATTCTGAATAAAGACAACTATCCGGTTTTATTAGAAGGTATCCATTGCACTTATTACCTGCACACCGGCGAATTACGAAACAGAAAAGTAGCCGTACGCCTACACAACGTGGAGTTTGAATATTATAAACAACTGGCAAAAAATGAAAGTAATCTTTTTAAAAAAATATATTACTTTACTGAAAGCAGGTTATTATATAAATATGAAAAAACCATTGCCAATAAAGCAACATTTATTGCTGTAAGCAATCGTGATATAGTTTTATATCAGCATTTATTTAATGCAAAAGATATTTTTTACCTGCCGGTTTTTATTCCACACACTTTAACAGTTGGTAAAGAAGGTAAAGGTTGTTATTGCCTGTATCATGGTAATTTATCCATCAACGAAAATGAAACCGCAGTTAAATGGCTATTGAAAAATGTATTTGATAAACTACCTATTCCCTTTGTAATTACAGGTAAAAATCCGTCGAAAGAATTACGGGAACTGACACACCTGCATAAACACACCTGTATTGTAGCCAACCCGGGCGAAAAAGAAATGCAGGATATGATTGCTAAAGCACAATTGCATGTACTGCCTTCTTTTAACAACACCGGAATAAAATTAAAATTATTGAATGCCTTATTTAACGGCAGGCATTGCCTGGTTAACCAGGCTGCTGTTGATGGCAGTGGCCTTGAAGGAGTTTGCCACATTGCATCGGATGCAGCTTCATTTAAAAAAGCAATAGAAGAAATTTATCAGCAACCATTTACTGAGCAGGAAAAAGAAAAACGGCAGGGTTTATTACAAACGATTTATAATAATGAAGAAAACGCAAAGAAATTAATATCGTTAATCGTGTTATGCAATACCCGAGTTTAAAAAAGAAAGTTTGTTGGAATTAATCAATATAAACACAGCAGCCAGAGCTTCCAATC
>JAYSTT010000065.1:0-1790 GCA_043719495.1 Ferruginibacter sp.
TACCAAAATGAGAGAGTATCCTCCATATAAAAGAAAAATAAATAATAATAAAATCAATACCCATTTTTCTTTGAATAATTCACGCCTGACTTGTCCGCTTTAATTATTTCTTAAAATTGGAGTATTGATATTGATGTTGTTATGTGTAAAATTTGCTAATTTGACCGCACTAACCGCACTAAAATGTTACGTGTCAGAATAATTTCCACCAAGGTAGGTAGCCGTTCCGTACAGGTTGTAAGATATGCTGATGGCAAACGATATATCATCAAACACATTGGGACTGGAAATACAGAGGAAGAATTATCGGCATTGAAGCAAGTGGCATTCTCGCATGTTGAAGAGTTGTCTCGACAATCGAGTCTGTTTCCAGATGCAAAGTCTCCTGGAGATGTAATGATGCTCAATCAATGTGAGTACCACGGATTTTATTACACTTTTCTTTATGAGGTGCTTCGTATCATACAAGCAAGACTTGGTTACACAGCGGTAGCGGATGATATGTTGAATGACTTAACTATTATGCGCATACTGGAGCCGGCTTCAAAGCTTCGTTCTATTGACCTGATGGAAAGTTATTTTGGTATTCGTCATCGTCGACAGCGATACTATGAATCTGCAAGGCGATGGTTAGAGTTAAAAGAAGCCGTTGAAAAGCAAACATTAAATTTTGCACGACAACAATACAATTTCAATTTTTCATTATTGTTTTATGATGTGACTACGCTCTATTTTGAAACCTTTGAATCGGACGAGTTGCGCAAAATGGGATTTTCAAAAGACAATAAATCGCAGCAGCCGCAAATATTAATAGCATTGATGGTGAGCCACGATGGCTTTCCCATAGCTTATGAAGTTTTTCCGGGCAATACCTTTGAAGGACACACCATGATGCCAGTTATTGAATCGTTTATCAAAAAACACCAAGTGCAACATTTTACGGTAGTAGCAGATGCAGCAATGATAAGTACAGCTAATGTCAGCGCATTACGGCAGGCACAAATCCACTACATTGTGGGAGCTCGGTTAGGGAATTTATCTGCTGTACTGTTTAAGCAGATGGATAGTTGCTTGAAGCGGGAAGATGGCAACATCATTCGCTTAAAAACAGATAACGGTTATTTGATTTGCAGCTTTTCCAAACAACGATACAAAAAGGATAAGTATGAAATGGATCGGCAGATAGATAAAGCTAAGAGCCTCATTGGACATCCTTCAAAGACATCCAAAATAAAATTTTTAAAAACCGAAGAAGCCAAGACCACACTGAATGAAGAACTCATTGAGAAGACAAAAAAACTTTTAGGTATAAAAGGATACTATACTGATATTGAAGAATCAGTGGTTAATAGCGCAGCAATTATTGAAAGGTATCATGATTTATATAAAATCGAACAAGCGTTCCGCGTATCCAAAAACGATTTGAAAACACGTCCTATTTTTCATTTCAAAGAAGAACCGATAAAACTGCATTTACTTATTTGTTTTATGGCTTTAGCTATCTCGAAGCACATAGAAATAAAAGGTGAGACATCTATCCGGGCATTCATAACAGATTGTAAAAAAGTAACCGATGCAAGATTGTTTAATAAAATAACTAAAAGGGAATTTAGAATGAGAACACCTATTCCAGAGAATCTTCAACGTACCATAAATTCATTTGACAGACCGCACTAAATTGGACAAGTCAGGAGCATAGCTTTTCTTAATAGTGGATTATTAAATGAAGTTGCTGATGATAATAATTTTAAAATTGGAAAAATTATTCAAAAACCTATTGAAGGTCTTAC
>JAYSTT010000641.1:0-5158 GCA_043719495.1 Ferruginibacter sp.
CGCTGTTTTAAACTGGCGGCTTTCAAAGGTGCCGCTAAACCTGCTGTATTGCCCGGCAAAATTACTGTAGCCGCTAAATTTCATGCTGAAGAAAATATCAGATACTGAAACTTTGAAAGTACCCTGGCCTTTAAAAATTGTTTTCTGCATACCGGCATCCATCGTCCACATGGATTTGCTTTTGAAAGCACCTTCCCAGAGTGCAGGAGAATTATACCAGCCGCTTACTTCTGCTGTCCAATCTTGTTTCTTGCCAAACTTATAGCTGTGCTGCATGTAAATATTAAAGGAAGCCGCATCTAAATCTACCACCCTGCTGCCGCCGCCAAAGTCGGCTTTATAATGAGAGTAATTGCTGCTGAAGTTGACAAAAGCCATATAGTTTTTATACATAAAAGGATAACTGATGTTTAATGCCACCACATCCTGTGTAGCTAAATTTTTACGGGTCAAAAAACTTTTAGATGTTTCAGTAGTATCCACCAAAAAGGTAAATACGTCTTTTACATGGCTGTAGCTCAGTGATGTGTTCAGCTTGTATTTATAGGTGTTGGTCAGCGTTACAATATTGGTGTATTGTGGCCGCAGATTGGTATTGCCTTTCATGAAAGTGTATTCATCTAATTTAAATTCAAAAGGGTTCAGGTCCTGATAAGCAGGCCTGTCAATCCTGCGGCTGTAAGAAATGCCCCATTGGTTCATCGGATTTTTATTGAAGGTGATAGCGGCACTGGGAAAAAAATCGGTATAGTTTCTTTTAAATCTTTGTTTGCTGCTGTTATTTACAGAACCATCTGCATTCAGACCATAAGAATCACCGGTAGAAACAGTATTTTCCATCCGCACACCAACCTGTATCATTTTCCCTTTTAGTTGTTTGTTATAATTCAGATACAGGGCATTAATATTTTCTTTGTAATTAAACTGGTTGCTTCTGGCAACATCCAGCGATTTTACTTCGGGCGTTAATTGGGTAACATTAAAACGCTGGAAATTATTATTGGTATTGATTAACGATATTTTACTACCAATCCCAAGTCTTCCTTTTTTAAAATTTTGTTCGTAATCTGCTTTGAAGGTGTAAATATCAATATCAGTCGGGCTGATAAACCTGTACATCACCTGGCTCAGTAATGTATTGCCTGCCGGGTTATAATAAAAATTAGGCTGCAGCTGGTTGCCTTTATTGCGGAAGAGGCCATAGTCTGCATCAAGATTCAACTCATGCCCGGCAGTATCAGCAAAGCGGTAATTAAGGTTAAAGTTCACATTGTTCCCCTTCATATTATTAACATTACTGGTCACCAATACCCTATCCACCACACCTGTAGGTTTATAGCTGATGAGGGTGCGGCTGTTGTTATTAAAACTGTTCTCAGAAAGATTGCCGTTTATCAGTACACCAAATGTGTTTTTCTTATTAATGAAAAAATCGGCACCGGCTTTAAAAACATGGCTTTTATCACGCATAATGAGGTCAACGTTATTGTCGAAAATGGTATCAAGCACAATCCTGTACAGATTAAAAGGAGAATTGGTTTTATTGTTGCTGTAATTATAGTCGCCAAAAATATTAATGCCTTTGTTGCGGTGGTTGAGATTGATACCGCCATTATACTTTGGATATACGCCGATGTTATATCCGGCATTTACCGAACCATTGGTGCCAAATGCTTTATTTTTCTTTAGCCTGATATTGATAATACCTGCATTGCCGGCAGCATCATACTTTGCAGAAGGATTGGTGATAAGCTCTATCGCTTCCACCTGTGCCGATTGAATTGATTTAAGGTAATTGGCAAGGTCGGCTCCGGCCAGCGGCGTTGGTCTGCCATCAATGTAAACTTTCACACCATTCTTTCCGGCAAGGCTCAGGTTGTCATCTTTATCTACCAATACTCCCGGCGACTTTCGCAGCAATCCAAGTACATCTGTACCCGTAGCATTAATAGTTCCCTCTACATTCAAAATGGTTTTATCTGCCTTTACTTCCACCATTGGCTTTTTAGAATTAACAGTTACATCCCCTAAGTTGCCGGTTGTTTTATCAATCATCATATCCGGTACAGAAATTTCTGCTGTGCCGCTTACTTCAAATGGTGCTGAATATACAGGTGCATACCCCACGTGAGTTGCTGTTGTTAAATAAGTGCCGGCACCAGGTGCAGCAAAAGAATACTTGCCGCTGACGGCTGTAACAGCCAGCTTAATTACCGATGAGTCTTTGCCCATCAACAATGAAATGGTGGCCTTTTCAATCCCTTTTCCCTGTCCGTCTTTTACTGCTCCTGTTATTTGCTGTGATACTGCTGCTGAAGATAGCAACACAAATGCTGTTAAAAAGAATACTAACTTTTTCATTTTGATTTTATTTTTCTTTTTTTTCGGCAGTTATATCTGCCCTTTATATTTTGAGTCATAATCTATCATCCATTCAATACCGTACTTATCTCTAAACATACCAAAATATGAACCCCAGGGACTGTCTCCAATTTGATATTCAATTTGTCCACCTACCGAAAGCCCATTAAATAATTTATCTGCTTCTTCTTTGCTTTCTGCACTAATTGATATTTTACTTCTGTTTTCGTTTTCGCTTACTTGTCCCATACTTTCCGGAACGTCGTTGGCCATTAAAATATTTTTACCAATAGGCAAAGCAATGTGCATTATTTTGTTTGCTTCATTTTCTGGTACCGGAAATTCCGGGCTTGACAGGTCTTTGAAACGCATAATTTTTGCGAATTCACCGCCAAAAACTGATTTGTAAAAATTGAATGCTTCTTCGGCATTGCCGTTGAAGTTAATGTGAGGATTGATTTGTGCCATAATTTTTATTTTAATTGTTATTTGTTTGTAATTCTGCTTTCGGAATAATTTTAGCGATTAGTAAACCTGCAAGAAAAAAACCTACAAGTAAGTCAATACATTGAGCCAGGAAAAAACTTGTTGGAAATTCGTAAAAATTCCAATAAACCATACCTACCGATATACAACCAAGTCCACCCAGAATTGTTATTACAAAAACACGTTTCCAATATCCTGCAATTATAAGTGATGTTAATAATACTGCTATTAAGCAAGACATAAGGTTACTTAAAAATTGCGTAATCATTTTGATTAATGAAAGTGGGTTGCCTCCAATTGGTCTGTAAAGTAGCATACCAACAGGTCCATATTGATATTTTTTCATAAACACAGATTCTTCTTCTGTGGTATATTTTTTCTTAAAATCTTTGCCTGGAAAAAAATAAAGACCTTGTTCGGGAATAGAGCTTTGTAGTGTTTCAATAATTTTATTTTCGTTTGGCAAAGCTGTAAAACCTGTACCAATAAAAAGTACCATATGAGAGAAACCTCCCCATATAAACATAATTAAAGCTCCGAGAATTGTTGCAATTGCAATGCTTTTTAATTTAGATTTTTTCATATTATTTTTTTTCATTCGTAACCTTAACCCCATAAAGTATTGCTTCTTCAAGTATATCAAGGTTTATATTTTCCAGTGTTTTGAACTTAATACAATACCCGGTTACACTTGCCTTGCCTATTTGCTTTCCAAATGTCTGGGTTAAGTATTTCTTATCTTTAAGACCAATGATATAGACAGAAATTCCGGTTGTGTTTGGGCTGATACCAATTTGATAAAACGCTCTGCTTGTTCCATCGGCATACTTTATGGTTTGAAGTCCATATCCTATGTTAGGGTTAGTAACAGTTTTACCATTGTCGTCTTTGCCATCAAGGAACCATAATTTACATTTTGGCAAAACTTGAAGTATGTGCTGGTGCAACGCTTGCATTTCGCTGCGTTTTGGTTCGGGTTGGCTGGTAATATACTTTTTGATTTGTTCTTGTACGTTCATATAAAATTAAGGGGTGTTTATTCAGGTTGATTGTTCAGGTTATCTGTTCAGTCGGAAATTTAGTGATGTCCATAAAGAAAACTTCCCAAGTATGTCCGTCAAAATCTTCTATTGTTCGTTGTTTCATAAAACCATAATCTCTCATTTCATTGGGCTCTGTTCCACCTGCATTTAGTCCATTATTCATTAGCTTATTAACTTCATCAATGCTATCCATTGATAAAGAAAAAAGTCCTGCTAAATTTGATTTTGTGTCTGCTAATGGTTTTGTTGCAAAGGCTGTAAACTTTTGGTGTGTCAGTATCATTACAAAAATGTTTTCACTCCAAACCATACATTTTCCGGTATCGTCTGAAAATTGAGGATTGTTCGTAAATCCTAATGCAGTGTAAAAGTCCATTGATTTTTGAAGGTCTTTTACTGCTAAATTGATAAATATTTGTTTTGCCATTTTTATTTTACTTTTTATTTATTGTGTTAAAATTTTAGCCATTGCTTTGAATTTTGGCAGACTATCGGGACGCCAAAAGATTTTCCAAATTGGTCATTGACATTTTAAATCCTTCTGTGAAGCCCATTTCAATCATCTTCTCCAAACGGGCAAGCGATTCATTGTAAATACTAATACTTACTTTTGTTATGCTGTTTTGTTCACTGAAATTGTAATCCCATTCAGAACCCGGCAATTCAGGGTTTTCATTTTCATCTGCAAAAGCATTATACATTTTAAAATTGGTTTTAGGGGTAATGGAAGTGTATTCCTGAATTGCCCAACGCTCTTGCCCTTCGGGGCTTACCATTGCATAAAATCTTTTGCCACCAACTTTAAAATCCTGGTATTTTGTTTTAGATGCCCAGGGTTTAGGCGCCACCCATTGGTCAAGGATCTCAGCTTTGGTAAAAGCATCCCATACCAGCGAAAGTTCAGCATCAAATTCCCTGGTTATCAATACTGTTTTTGTTGCTTTGTCAACAGTAAAATCAAATAGCAAATTGTTTGTCATTTTTTTTGTTTTTTATCCCGATAGCTATCGGGAGTTGCTAATACTTTGTCAAGTTAATTAAAATCGGGTTTTACCTTTTTGCTAACATTGCATCCAGGTTTTCCATAGCCATAATAAGACCTTCTTTGAAACCCATAGCGATGGTTTGCTCCAACTGAGCCAGGTCAGAGAACTGCATAATTCCATGCACAAGGGTGTTCTTTCCCATATCACTGAAATTCATTGTCCATTTTGATTGCGGCATTTGCGGATTGATGTTTCCATTGGAATCACCAAAGGCATCATTGG
>JAYSTT010000642.1:0-5150 GCA_043719495.1 Ferruginibacter sp.
AAACGAAAATGCACTCGAAAAATTAGAAAGCGAAGGTGTAAGGGTGTATCCAAAACCATCAGCATTAAAAACCATCAAGAACAAAATATTACAAAAACAATTTTATAAAGACAATCAAATTCCTACCAGTGAATTTGTAATTACACAAAATAAGAACGAATTACATAAGCACAGTAACTTTTTACCTGCTGCACATAAAATAGGTATGGGTGGTTACGATGGACGTGGTGTTGAATTAATGAGTTCAACTGCCGATTTTGAAAAAGGATTTGACGCTCCTTCAGTATTGGAAAAATTAATTACAATAAAAAAAGAAATTGCTGTAATAATTGCCGTAAATGATAAAGGGGAAAATGCTTTGTATCCTGCTGTTGATATGGTATTTGATACCCGGTTGAATTTACTGGATTACCAGATAAGCCCCGCCACTTTACCCGAAAAAATTTTATGGAAAGCTGAAGCTATTGCATTGAAAGTTGTTAAGGATTTAAACAGCCCTGGTATTTTTGCAGTGGAGTTATTTGTAGATAATAATGATAATGTTTTAGTAAACGAAACTGCACCCAGAGTGCATAACAGCGGCCACCATACTATTGAAGCCAATTACAGCAGCCAATTTGATATGTTGTGGCGTATTATGCTGAACTTTCCGTTGGGAAATACAGAACATATTTTACCTGCAGCAATTGTAAATTTATTAGGGGCAGAGGGTTATACCGGCGAGGCCTATTATGAAGGGTTAAATGAAATTTTACAAATAGATAATGTATTTGTACATATTTATGGCAAAGCCGAAACCAAGCCTGGCCGTAAAATGGGGCATGTAACCATTTTAAGCAAAGAAAAACAAGAACTGATTCACCAGGCCAACAGGATTAAGCAAAACTTAAAAGTTATATCAAAAAATTAAGAGATAATTTTATCTTTAAATATTGCCTGAGGTAATTGATTGCACTTATTTTTTTTCAATTATAATAAATTAAACCGACCGTTTTTTGTTGAAAAATAGTCTAATACAAAAATGACCAGCCAGTTTACAGTAAATTTAAAATCAGCAAAAGTTATATTTTTTTTATCAGTATTGTTTGCTACAGGATGCCAGTCCTCCAAACAAGAGGATAAAAAAGCTGTTGGAAAACCAGCCGCCCCAATACCAAAAGTTGATGGTTACATTGTTACCCCTCAATTGCTGGCACAAAATATTGAAGTACCCGGCAGCCTTGCCGCTTACCAGGAAGTAGAGCTTCATCCTGAAGTTTCCGGAAGGGTAACAGGCGTTTATTTTAAAGAAGGAAGCTATGTGGGGCAGGGAGGGGTTTTGCTGAAAATTTATGATGGCGATTTGCAGGCACAATTACAAAAATTGCAGGTGCAACTTAAAACAGCAGAACAAACTGCAGAACGTTTTGCTGCTTTATTAAAAATAAACGGGGTAAGCCAGCAGGAATATGATTTAAATGTATTGGCAGTAAATAATATTAAAGCTGATGTCAATATCATTCGCACCAGTATTTCAAAAACATCTTTAAGGGCACCTTTCAGTGGAAAAATGGGCACCAGTACTCTTACACCCGGAGCCTATATTTCTCCTGCAACTCTTATAACTACCCTGCGTAATGTAAGCCAGCTTAAATTAGAATTTACAGTGCCCGAAAAATATGGTACTAAAATGAAAAACGGAAGCCTGGTTAATTTTTCAATTGAAAACAATGCTGAGGTTTATACAGCAAAAATTACTGCAACTGAAAATACTATATCTGCAGAAACCAGGAGTCTTAAAGTAATAGCACTGTTAGCAAAAGCAAATAACATGCTTTTGGCAGGTTCGTTTGCAAAAGTGCATATTCCTCTTGGAGCAAATGATGCAGCGTTAATGATACCAACACAGGCAATTATTCCACAGGCAAGAGATAAAAAAGTAATAGCTGTAAGAAATGGAATGGCATCTTTAGAAACAGTAACCACAGGTATAAGGGATTCAGCCAAAGTAGAAATTACCAGTGGCCTTAAAGCCGGAGATACTGTTTTAATAACCGGTTTACTGGCCACTAAACCTGGCAGTAAAGTACAGTTGAATAAAATAAATAAAAACTAAATAGAATACAACAGGTGAATATATCCGAATTAAGTTTACGGCGCCCTGTACTTGCAGTAGTACTTAGTATCGTCATCATTTTATTTGGTGTGATTGGTTTTAAATTTTTAGGTGTACGAGACTTTCCTGCCATTGATCCTCCCAATATTTCTGTTCTAACTTCATATCCGGGAGCCAATGCCGATATTATTGAATCCCAAATAACAGAAAATTTAGAAAAGTCTATTAACGGTATTGCGGGTGTTAAAAGCATTACCAGCAGCAGTAGCCAAGGCAGTAGTAGTATTAACGTAGAGTTTGAACTTGGTGGAGGACTTGAAGCTGCGGCCAATGATGTACGGGATAAGGTTTCGCAGGCATTACGTACTTTACCAGCTGATCTGGATGCACCGCCGGTTGTTACTAAATCTGATGCCAGCAGCGAGTCTATTATTGGAATGACGGTACAAAGCAATACCAAAAACCAGCTGGAAGTAACTGAGTACGCCAATAATAATTTGCTGGAGCGCCTTCAAACCATACCGGGGGTAAGTGGCATACAGATTTGGGGCGAAAGGAAATATGCCATGCGTATATGGTTCAATATTGCTAAGTTGAATGCCTATGGTTTAACAACCTCCGATGTACAGGTCGCATTGCGAAATCAAAATGTAGAATTACCCTCGGGTAAAATTTCGGGAAATACAACAGAATTGTCGGTAAGAACTTTTGGCAAAATAAATACAGAAGAAGAATTCAATAATGTAATAATAAAAAACATAAATGGGGCCGATGTAAAACTAAAAGATATTGGGGAGGCAGTTCTGGGCCCTGAAAATGAAGAATCTGTATTAAAAGAAAGCGGTGTGCCAATGATTGCCCTGGCACTGGTGCCACAACCCGGCTCCAACCATGTGGAAATATCCAATGAATTTTATAAGCGGTTTGAACAGATAAAAAAAGAAGTGCCTGCTGATATAGATTTAGACATTGCACTGGATCAAACAATATTTATTAAAAAATCTATTTCAGAAGTAAAAGAAACCTTGCTGATTTCTATAATACTGGTAATACTTATTATTTTTCTTTTTTTCAGGGATTGGATAATTGCTATACGCCCGTTAATTGATATTCCCGTTTCATTAATTGGGGCTTTCTTTATAATGTATCTCTGTGGTTTTACCATTAATGTATTAACACTACTTGCCATTGTGCTGGCAACGGGTTTGGTAGTAGATGATGGTATTGTGGTAACTGAAAACATTTTTAAAAAAATGGAACTGGGCATGAATAAGTGGCAGGCTGCCAAAGAGGGCTCTAAAGAAATTTACTTTGCTGTAATTGCTACTTCTATAACTTTAGCCATTGTTTTTATTCCCATTATTTTTTTACAGGGTTTTGTAGGCAGGCTTTTCCGTGAGTTTGGAATTGTTGTGGCAGGTGCTGTGCTGATTTCTGCATTTGTTTCGCTTACTCTTACTCCCGTATTAAATGTAAAACTCACCAGAAAAGTACAACGGCATTCCCGCTTTTACAATTTTACCGAACCTTTTTTCAAAGGATTAGAAAACGGGTATCGTAAAATATTACAGGGATTTATGAAAATAAAATGGATGGCCATTATAATAATTCTGGCCTGCTTTAGCATCATCTATCTTATTGGAAAGGATTTTCCTTCAGAACTTGCACCAATGGAAGACAGGAGCCAGTTCCGCCTTTCCATAACTGCTCCTGAAGGCACTTCTTTCGACTATATGGATAAGTATGTTGACAGGATATCTCAATTTATTGAAGACTCTGTGCCTGAAAAAAGGGTTTTAATTGCCTATACTGCTCCCGGTTTCACTGGTGCCGGATCTGTTAACTCCGCTTTTGTAAGGACCGTGCTTACAGACCCTAAAAGCAGGAAACGATCCCAACAGGATATTGTGAATATGATTAATAAAAACATTCCAAAATTCAATGAAGGAAAAATTTTTGCTATCCAGCAACAAACCATTTCTGTAAACAGAAGAGGTGGCTTACCGGTACAGTTTGTTTTGCAAAATGATAATTTTGATAAAATAAAATTGATACTGCCAAAGTTTTTGGAAGAAGTTACTAAGAACCCCATTTTTCAGGGGGTAGATGCAGATTTAAAATTCAATAAACCCGAATTACGTATATTAATTAACCGATTAAAAGCAAGCGACCTTGGTATTAGCATTCAGGATATATCAGAAGCTTTGCAATTGGCCTTAAGTAACCGCCGCATTGGATATTTTACTATAGATGGAAAGCAATACCAGGTAATTGGCCAGGTAGCCAGAAACGACCGCGACGCCCCAACAGACCTCAAAAGTATTTATGTAAGAAATAAAGCCGGCCAGTCTATTGCAATAGATAACCTGGTTACCATGGAGGAACAAAGCACTCCTCCTACTATTTATCATTTTAATCGGTATAAATCTGCCACAGTTTCTGCCGGGCTTGCCCCCGGTAAAACTATTGCTGATGGTATAAAAGCAATGCAGGATATTTCTAAAAAATTACTGGATAACAGCTTTACCACAGCACTTACAGGCTCATCAAGAGACTATGCTGAAAGTGGCAGTAATACCAGTTTTGCATTTATACTTGCATTAATACTAATCTTCCTGGTACTGGCCGCACAGTTTGAAAGTTTCATTGATCCGCTTATTATTATGGTAACAGTTCCTTTGGCCATTGCAGGGGCACTATTATCCCTTAGTTTGTTTGGACAAACCTTAAATATTTTTTCGCAAATAGGCATGATCATGTTAATTGGCCTTGTAACCAAAAACGGGATTTTGATTGTGGAGTTTGCCAATAAAAAGCAACTTACCGGAAGTAAAAAAATAGCAGCTGTAATGGAAGCTGCAGTAGCAAGGTTTCGCCCAATTTTAATGACGAGTCTTGCCATGAGTCTGGGTGCATTGCCATTGGCATTATCGTTAGGGGATGCTTCCACCAGCCGTATTCCGCTTGGAATTGTAATTGTTGGCGGTATATTATTTTCGTTGATACTTACCTTATTGGTTATACCAGCTATGTATGCATTCCTTTCTTCAAAAAA
>JAYSTT010000643.1:0-12372 GCA_043719495.1 Ferruginibacter sp.
GAATGTGTGGAAATAATTAAAAAGAGTTTATTGCAACTTGCCTAAACATTAATATTTTTAGATAAGAATTTTTTGTTCATTACAATATCTCTTATCACTAATAAAAATATGGATACACATCTTCATCATGACCACACGGAATCTCATTTAAAAAGTTCAGCGGCTTTAACGGATATTGTTATTGGTATGAGCGATGGGCTTACAGTTCCTTTTGCATTAGCAGCGGGTTTAAGTGGTGCTGTAGATAACAGCAGTATTATTGTAATTGCGGGAATTGCCGAAATTTGTGCTGGCAGTATTGCAATGGGCCTTGGGGGATATCTTGCAGGAAAAACAGAACAGGATCATTATTCCAGCGAACAAAAAAGGGAATACCATGAAGTGGAGAATTTACGGCACCGTGAAATTGAAGAAACAAAAGAGTTTTTTGCAAACATTGGTTTAAGTCCTCAACTGCAACACCAGGCTACCGATGAAATTTCTCAGGATAAGGATCGTTGGGTTGAATTTATGATGAAGTATGAATTGGGATTAGATAAACCCGACCCAAAACGGGCAACCAAAAGTGCTTTAAATATTGGCCTATCTTATATAGCCGGTGGCATAATTCCGTTAAGCCCTTATTTTTTTATTGATGATTCAACAGAGGCATTAAAAATTTCTGTGGGTGCTACCTTGGTATGCCTTTTTATTTTTGGATTCTTTAAAAGTAAAATTACAGGCATCAATCCATGGTGGGGTGCTTTAAGAGTTACATTAATAGGAGCTATGGCCGCTGCTGCAGCTTTTGGTGTGGCAAAGCTTTTTGAAAAATAACTGCACAGCACTTGATTCTGCATACATTTCTGTTACACAATACTCATATAACTCGTAAATTCCCTTAGTATTTTAGTCACTTACTGTCTGCAAAAGTTTAATGAATGCTTGCAAATATTTTTTTATAATAAATTTTTTTATAAAATTTTTAAATGCAATCAATTATTAACGTTGTAACATTTATGTATAACATCCATAATGAGTATGTTATGCATAAATTTCAATATTATCATGCAATTGCAAAACAACTGGTTTTTTATATTGAATAAATTTATATTCCAAAGCCTGTTACATTTATGGCAGGTTGGTATAGTTTTTGAAACTTTAACTGCAGATCCAATTTAAAACAATAATTCAAAATCTGATGAAAACTAATCTTTGCGCAATTAATGCCAGTGCTCATTTACATTATACTGCATTCAACTTAAATCAATTAAATTATCACTGCAATATTACAATTACTGATTGAAGTTAACTTCATCAGTTAGCAGCATATGTTTAGTTTTACCCTCCTAATAATCCAATTTCAGCAAAAGCAATAAAAAATTAGAATTGCAAAAGTGACATTAATTGCAAGTGAAGTATCCATTCCATTACTTCATAACAAGCATTTAATAAACTAAGTTTTTTTAGTGTTATTACTTCAAAATTCAATTTTAAATTTTGTAAGTTTTGTTACTGTAATTTTTATTTGATTAAGCAATAGCCAGGTAATACTTATATATCCGTTAAAAACTAAAAGTCAAATCCAATGAAAACAATTTACTTTTCTATCAGAAAAAGTGTATCCGTTATTTTTTTCCTTTGCTTTTTAAATGCCGCTTTTGCAACCACTTACTACATAAGTACAACCGGTAATGATGTTACCGGCAATGGTACTATTGCAAACCCTTGGAGAACTTTGTTTAAAGCTACGTCAACAGTTTCCGGCGCAGGTAATATTATCCATGTTAATGTAGGTACTTATGTAGAAACACAGCAATGTTTATTAGCTGTTGGGGTAAGTGTAGAAGGAGATGGAATAACTTCTATTTTAAAAACTACGAGAACAGCTTTATACGAGCCGCTTCTTTATCTGCAAAGCACACAAGGCACAAGCGACAACCAGCATGTAAGTTTTTTAAAATTTGATGGTGCTATGAAAGCGCAACAAGGGTTGCAAGTTAATGGCAGGAGTAATGTAAGTGTACACGACATTACCATGGTTGATTTTTTTGAACGTGGATTAATATTTACGGGGGCATTAAACTTACCACTTACAAATTATGCTACAGGTAACACTTGCTACAATAACGTAATTACCAATTGTGCCATGAATAACGGTACTGGTCAAGGCTGCCTGGCTATTGGTGGCCAGGATGGTATGTTAATTTATAACAACACCATTACACAAGACAGCAGAGCAGATGGATTAAATGGCTGGCCAATAAAGTATATTGACGAAGGAAATTTAAAGAATGTAAAAATTTATAATAATACGCTTAAAAAAAATATTCAAACAGGGCTGCAAAATTATATTGACTGGCCGTTTGTTATTGAACTATTTAATTTGTTGGGAGGTGTAGAAATTTACAACAATACCTGTATTAACGGAGGGATTGATATTGTTTACATGACTAAAGGAACTTCAACTTATAGTGCATGGGTACATGATAATAATATTAGTGTACCAACACCCAATTTTAATGCAAACAAGATGGCATTATTTGTGAGTTTTGGGTTAATGATGTTATCATTGAAAAAAACACCATAACAAATTTAACTAATGGTATTGCTTTTAATCCACGTACTACCGATGCAATGCACAATATCAGGATAAATAATAATCTTCTTGTTAATAGTTCTGGTATTGGGCAAAGTGGAAGCCTTATTCATTTAGGTGATAACGGTACTGTAGCAGATTATAATAATATTGACATTTTAAACAATACTATGATAGTTAACCCGTCTGCCCCTATGTACACGGGCATTCATTTGCCATCAAGCTGGACATCGGGAACAATAACCAATATAAATATTAAGAACAATAATATTAGTGGCGGTAGTGCTGCATCGGTATTCTGTCAAAGCAATACAATACCTATTAGTAATTTAAACATCAGCAATAATAACTTTTATAACAATACGGCCGATACAGATTTTAGAAACGGGCAGGTACTTATCAAATATACTAATTTAAATAATCTGCATGTTATCCCTACGTATGGCAGTAATTACACATTACCATCCGGCTCTGCATTAATTGACGCAGGTACATATGTTGGATTGCCGTATTTGGGAGCTGCCCCTGATAAAGGCTATGCAGAAGCAAATATTGCCCTTCCAATAAAATTGATAAATTTCAGTGCTATAGAAAACTTTGGCAAAAATATTTTACAATGGAAAACAGCATCTGAAAACAACAGTGATTATTTTAGTATTGAAAGAAGCAGTAATGGACGAAATTTCACGGCTATAGGAAGAGTAAATGCCACAGGGCTCAGTTCAAATGAGATGAATTACAATTTTACTGATGCCACTCCTTTAGTTGGAGTAAATTATTACAGGCTTGCAATGATAGATAAAGACAATAGTTCAGAATTCAGTAACATTGTTTCTATTTCTCATAAGACTGGCCAGGGCATAAATATTATATCTGCACAACTTTCTTCAGGTAAAAAAGAAGTTATGATGGCCGTTAACAGCACACTAAACCAAAAGGTTAGCTTTACAATATTTGACCAGAGTGGTAGAATCTTTCTGAATGAAGCTTTTATTTTACAAAAAGGTATAAATAATATTATTAAATCGACTGATTTTGCAGCCAGAGGTATTTATTATATAAAGATACTGGGCGCAGATGAAACACAAGTAAAAAAAGTTTTCACAACCGATTAAGTAAAACAAAATATAAAAAACTCCTGCTCATTTTAAAGCGGGAGTTTTTTATATTTTAATTATTTATTCAGCAAGAAAAATTATTAAGTAATAACTGTATGTTTTTTATTACTGGAGATATTCCCCATTGTCCATTCAATTTTCCTTTTAAAATCATGTTTGCGAACAGCACAATTTTGTTTTGTACAGATATTGCAACTTAAATCAAGGCAACCGTCGGAGTGTACAAAAAGTTCCACCGATTCGCCATATTCCTTTTTTACCAATGCCGATAAAGCGTCAATTTCTTTGTGTGCTTCATGTACATTTAAATACCAGGGTACAGTAAGATGGCAATCTAAATGAATCGTGGTACCATACTTTATTATCCGCAGGTTATGCAGATCTATCCAGTTTTCTTTTCGGTGGGTATTCAATGTTGCCACCAGTTTTTTTAATAATTCTTCATCGGCTTCATCCATAATACCTGCAACGGAACTTCTAATTATCTTATACCCGGTATAAATAATGATAAAGGAAAATAGTATTGCAACTGTACTGTCAAGCCAGAATGTTTTAGGAAACAGCAGTATCAGTATAAGCCCAGCCACAATTCCTCCTGTACTCCAGGTGTCAGATTGTAAATGTTTACCACTTGCAATCAATGGTAAAGAGTTGTTTTTCTTTCCGGTTTTAATACATATTGCTCCTGTTATAAAATTTATTACTGCAGTTATTACAATCAAAACAATACCATAATCTAATTTATTTATTTTATGTGGGTGGTTTAAATTATTTATTGCTTCATAAATAATTATAAAACCTGCAACCGTTATTAATGTACCCTCAATAGCTGCTGATAAATATTCTGCTTTTCCATGTCCGTAGGGATGATCATAATCTTTTGGCTTGGCAGATACATAAAGGCTGTATACCCCTATTAACCCTGCTATTACATTTACAATACTTTCCAAAGCATCAGTAAGTATTGCAACCGAACCGGTAAGATACCACGCTAAAATTTTAATTAAGAAAAGCAAAATGCTGATTCCGGTAATAATTTTTTGTAGCCGCAAATTTTGCTGTGTTACCTGCATAAATATGTTCTTGGTGGGCAAAGGTATGGCGTACAAGAGTGCGATGCAACGATGTTGAAAAATGATTTGCTGGCGGTAACAAAATATCTTCCACAATGTTTCCAAACACAGTATGCAAACCGTATTTTTGCCTTGAAACTAAAATGACTGCTATGGATTTTCAATTTACAGAAGAACAATTAATGATTAAGCAGGCTGCAAAAGATTTTGCTGTAAATGAATGCCTGCCCGGCGTTATTGAGCGGGATGAATTACAAAAATTTCCAAAAGAACAGATTGAAAAACTGGCAGATCTGGGATTTATGGGCATAATGGTAAAACCTGAATATGGTGGCAGCGGAATGGATACTGTTAGCTATGTTTTGGCAATGGAGGAAATTAGTAAAGTAGATGCCAGTGTAAGCGTATGCATGAGTGTGAATAACAGTTTGGTTTGTTATGGTTTACAGGAATATGCTACAGAAGAACAAAAGAAAAAATATTTAGTACCCCTGGCACAGGGAAAAAAAGATGGCTATTTATATATCGGTGCCTTTTTATTAAGCGAACCCGAAGCAGGAAGCGATGCAACTTCCCAACAAACCACTGCCGAAGATAAAGGCGATTATTATTTATTAAATGGCACAAAAAACTGGATTACCAATGGCAATAGTGCTTCTGTTTATTTGGTAATTGCACAAACAGATGTAAGCAAAGGAAGTCGGGGTATTAATGCATTTATAGTTGAAAAAAACTTGCATGGAGTAATAGTTGGTGCTAAAGAAAATAAATTAGGTATAAGAGGAAGTGATACACACAGCATTTTATTTAACGATGTAAAAGTGCCTAAAGAAAACAGAATTGGTGAAGATGGATTTGGTTTTAAGTTTGCAATGAAAACATTAGCAGGGGGAAGAATTGGCATTGCCTCACAAGCTTTGGGTATCGCTAGCGGAGCCTACGAAAGATCATTGGCCTACAGCAAACAGCGTAAAGCGTTTGGAAAAGAAATCATGCATCATCAGGCTATACAATTTAAACTGGCTGATATGGCAACAAAAATTGAATGTGCCAGAATGCTTTGCCTGAAAGCAGCATGGGAAAAAGATGAACATTTAGATTATACTTTAAGTGGCAGTATGGCAAAAGTTTTTGCCAGCGAAACTGCAATGTGGACTGCAACTGAAGCTGTACAGATTCATGGAGGATACGGTTTTGTAAAAGAGTATCATGTTGAAAGAATGATGAGGGATGCTAAAATTACACAGATATATGAAGGAACAAGTGAAGTACAAAGAATTGTGATAAGCAGGAGTATATTAAAATAAATCTGCTGCTATATATTTTGGAAAAGAAATGAAATAACAAGTTGCTGTGCAAATAATAAATTGTTTGCACATTTTTTTATGCGTTTGTAATTTAGCTTTTAATAATACTGAGTTTTAGATCGAAAATATGATATGAGTATAAATATTGAAAAATATAATGAACTTATCAGCGAACTAAAAGGCAAGGCAACTTTGGTTGCAGTAAGTAAAACAAAACCCATTGAAGATATACAGGCATTATATAATTTGGGCCAACGGGACTTTGGAGAAAATTATGTGCAGGAACTGATAGAAAAAAAATCCCTATTACCTAAAGATATCCGATGGCATTTTATTGGTCATTTACAAAGCAATAAAGTAAAATATATAGCCTCTTTTGTACATTTAGTACACGGAGTTGATAGCTTAAATTTATTAAAAGAGATTAATAAGCAGGCTTTAAAAAATAATTGTATTATCAATTGCTTGTTGCAAATACACATTGCAAAAGAAGTAGCAAAATTTGGATTTGATGAACACGAATTAAGTCAATTACACGAATTGCACGAATTAAAACATGTAAATGTTCTTGGGCTTATGGGGATGGCCTCATTCTCCGACAATAATGATTTAATAATAAGTGAATTTAAAAACCTAAAAAAGATATTTGATACAAATGCCCAACTTTCAACTATCAACTTTCAACTATCAACTCTTTCAATGGGTATGAGTGGCGATTATAAAATTGCATTAGAAGAAGGCAGCAATATGGTTCGTATAGGCAGTTTATTATTTGGGGAGAGAAATTATCAAAACAAATGACCAGCGAAATAATTATCCTTTGCTTTGCTGCATTTGCTGCTGGTTTTATAGATTCAATTATTGGGGGTGGCGGATTAGTACAAACTCCTGCTACATTAATTACTTTACCACAATATTCACTGGCATCTCTTTTGGGCACAACAAAGATTCCTTCCCTGTTTGGTGCATCTATTGCTGCAGTTCAATATAGTTTAAGAGTAAAAATTAACTGGAAGCTTTTAACACTGATGTGCAGTATTGCAGTAACGGCGGCTTATGCCGGTTCTAAAACGGTTGCTATTGTAAGTAATATTTTTATGAAACCAATTTTGTTTGCTGTGCTTATTATTGTTGCCATTTATACTTATACCAAAAAAGATTTTGGTATGTCGGTTAAAACAGCCATAAGTAAAAAAAAGGAAATTTTTTATGCCATTTCATTTGCATTACTTATAGGATTTTATGATGGTTTTATTGGACCCGGTGCAGGCAGCTTTATGATACTTTTTTTTATCAGTATTTTTGGATTTGATTTTTTAAAAGCCAGTGCTCACTCTAAATTGCTGAATGTTTCTACAAACATTGGTTCCATATTATACTTTAGCGGAAGTGGAAATATTTTGTATTAATATGCTATTCCAATGGCGGTATTTAATTTTATCGGATCATTGCTGGGTTCACGACTCGCAATTTTAAAAGGAAACAAATTTATTCGTATTTTTTTTCTGATAGTAGTAGCCGGAACAATTATTCGTTTTGGATATGATATATTTTTAAAAAAAAATTAATTAAAAAATAAGGGTTACTGAAAAATAAAGTGAAAGAAATAATTGTTAAAGTAAACTTGTATTAACGGTAAAGTACCGTTGTCCCCTTCTGCCGGTGTATTTTACCATCCACATCAACTGCTTCTATAAGCCAAACTACAGTTTGAATTTCCTGCGATTGGTTATTTACTTTACCATTCCAACCCGGCAAATCGCTTTTCATTTCAAAAAGTAAATGCCCCCAGCGGTTGTATATTCTAAAGTAATTAACTTTTACTATTCCCATCAATACTGGCCGCAGGTAATCATTTTTTCCGTCGCCTCCTGGTGTAAAAGCAGATGGAACATAAATTTCAATTTTTTTGCGTGTTGTTACCAGCTGGGTGTCTACTGTTAAACATCCCGATGCAGTTTTTATTTGTATAGTATATAATTGCTTACTGATGCCTCTGAAAATTGGTGTATAACTGTTTTGTTTATCTAAACTTGTTGCGGGTGTCCATAATGCACTGTTCCCAAATTGCCTTACCTGTAATTGTAAGGGGAAATTAAATATTGCATCCTGCGCAGGATAAATTACTCCCGGCAAAGGAGAATCAA
Source organism: Ferruginibacter sp. (assembly GCA_043719495.1). Taxonomy (GTDB): domain Bacteria; phylum Bacteroidota; class Bacteroidia; order Chitinophagales; family Chitinophagaceae; genus Ferruginibacter. The sequence continues at coordinate 8,224 of JAYSTT010000643.1, forward strand.
TAACCATGCTGGTTTCTTTTGTGCTGATTGGCAATGGACAAGTATTACTGAAAAGTTGAGCAAAATATTTTCCGGTTTGGTTTATAGTATATTGAATTTGGTTAGCACCTGCAATTGCAATACTGTCTTTAAACCACTGAATGCTATCTGTTTTATTTACCCTTAATACAGGGTAAGGGCCGCTACCAATACAATAAATGGTATTGCCAATCAGGTTTACGGTATTATTTACAATCTTTGGATTTACCTGTACAGTATCGGCTGAAGCACATCCGCCACCACTACTCTTTACTGTTAGTATATAAGCGGTAGGAACACTGGGAGTGGCAATAGGATTTGCAATATCAGGATTATCTAAACCTTTTGCAGGGCTCCATTTATAAAACAATCCGGGTACAGGAGCAGCTCCCAATTGAACCGGAGTGAAGTTACAGGGCGATACATCAAAACCTGCATTTGCTTTTATGGTTAATGTATCCAGTAAATTGGCAGTTAGTGTATCTATACAACCGTAACCGCTATAAGGATTCAAAACCACTTTAACTGAATCTCCTGAAAGTGGAGGTGGGCTGAGTGTAAGTATTTGCTGGTTACCCAGTATTTGTGAATAATCTTTATTGAACCAGGTATAATCTCTGTATCCAAAAGGTGCTGTTATCTTTACCAGGGTATCATCATGACAAAAATTTGCGCCAACAAAAGAACTGGAGCATTCAGTATTTACATCTATATAGGCATAACCAAAATGTGCCGCAAATATACAGTCAGCAGATGTAAAAAACAGGCGGATAGTTTTTCCTGCATTACCATCTAAATTTATAGAGTTTGCTGACCAGCTTTTACACCAAACCGGAGTTCCGGTAGATGTATTTGAGGATAAGAAAAAGCCAGGTAAGTCCGCATCACCGCTTGTAAAGGATGGTGGTATAAAGGAAAAAGATGAACATCCAACATCTGTAGCATCACTTAAATTCTCCACCTTAATAGACAGCCTTGGTTGTTCTTCCGGAAGGTGTCCCGGCCCCTGGAGAACTACTGCATATTGATAAATAAGGTTGAATTTATTTTGACCTGGGGGGATTGTAAAAGTATAAGAAACTCCTTCTGCCTGATGACCGGGTAAAGCATTTCCTAACTTAATAGAATTACCACTACCATTAGGACAATTTTGAGGAAATAATCCGAATGTATCTATCCCATTACCCGGATTTGAAGATAACATGGTATGCCTGTCACTAAAAGGTCCCCCCGGAGAAGTTGCGTCCCAGGTAATTTTATTTTTTCCTGCAACTATTTCAACAATGCCTTTCCAACATTGCCAGCCACCAAAATTGCCGTTTTCAAAATCAATATTAGTGGGGCATTGTGCAATTGCTTTGTTACCTGCTGCAACAATTAAAACAGTAAACAATAAAAAGGAAAAACTCCGGCGGAAAATAAGTATTATGGAGTTTAAAAAAAAGATCATAAAATATGATACTACATTTAAAAATATGTGCAATATTAATACCCAATATTATCTATATAGTACCGTTGCCCCCTGCTTTTTATGTACTTTGCCATCAACATCCACTGCCTCTATCATCCATACCACTGTTTGCGTTTCTGCTGGTTCACCATTCATTTTGCCATCCCATCCCGGCTGGTCACTGTTCATACTAAATAATAACTGGCCCCAGCGGTTATAAACCCTAAAATAATTCACTTTGGTAAAACCAATAAGCACAGGACGTAATCTTTCATTTACACTATTTCCATCAGGAGTAAATCCTGTAGGCACATAAATTTCAATCTTCTTATGTGTTTTTACCAGTTGTGTATCTACTGTTATACAACCATTGGCAGATTTTATTTGTATGGTATAAATTTGCGGTGATATGCCCTTAAAAGTTGGGGTAAAACTAAAACGGTTACTTAAATTGGTTGGCGGTGCCCAGGTAACACTTGTTCCAATTTGCCTGGCCTGTAAAGGTTCGGGGTAATTAAATGCAGCATCTTTATCAGGATAAACAATTCCTTTTACAGGTAAATCAATAGTAACATCAATTGTTTTTGTATTAAAAGATATGGGGCATTGTGCTGTGCTTACCGTTAATTTTAATTTGTATGTACCAGCAGAAGGATAACTATAAAACGGTGTTTTTGTATTATCTGAATGCCCGTTACCAAAGTCCCATAAATAATTTACAGTAGAGGTAGTGTTATTAAAAGTGCGGTTAAATACCGGAACCCGTAAATTTTCACAAACCGGCTGAACGCTAAAATTTGCTGATGGAGTTGGGTGCACCACCACATCACGGCTAATACTATCTTTACATCCTCCCAAAGCATCAACTAATAATTTTACGGTATAATTTCCAGCTGATGCATAATTGTAGTTAAAATTAGGGGTAGTATTAAACTTTCCATCACCCATATTCCAATTGTATTGCATGGCACCTGCAAAAATATTACTGGTACTATTAAACACAAACTGATGGTTTGGAAAACACTGAACATCTTTATTAATTGTGAAATTTGCAACCGGGCTTGGATTTACAATTACTGCAAAAGAACTATCATCTGTGCAGCCACCGTTAGTTTCCATTGCAGTAAGTTTTACAGTATAAGTTCCAGGTAAAATATAGCCATGTGCAATATCATTGGAGTTATCAAAGTTTCCATCGCCAAAATCCCAGGTATAGGTTAAAATACCTGATGATACAGTACTTTTAGAAGTAAATACAAACCAGTTATTTTTAAAACACTGCTCTGGTACATCTATTGCAAATGCAGCTAACGGGCTTGGGTTAACTACTACTTCAAATTTAGTGCTGTCTTTACAGCCACCCGGGGCAGTTACTAAAAGTTTTACAGCATAATTTCCTTCTTTTAAAAAACTATGAGTTACATCGGTTAATGCTGAGGTATTGCCATCGCCTAAAGCCCATGCATATTGCAAAGTACCGATTGTTAGAACGCTGGTATTGGTAAATACAAACTGATGTCCTGCAAAACATTGAGTGGCAGTATTGGTGGAAAAGCCTGCTACAGGTGATTCCCAGATATCAATTTGCTTTGTTGCAGTGGTTCTGTTACAACCAGAAGAGCTGGAAACTATAGCATAATACGCCCCGGTTTGAGTAATATTTAATAAAGTTTGATTGGCACCAGGCATAGCCACATTATTCCTGAACCACTGAATATTATCGTGCGGTAACACTTTTAATGAAGCTGATTGGCCGCTACCAGTACAGAAAGATGCAACACCAATAAATTCTAAAGAATCGCTTAAAATATCTACATCAACATTTACTACATCAGGTGTGGCACATCCCCCACCACTGTTTGTTACTGTTAGTGTATATTGTGTACTTACCGATGGTGTGGCAATTGGATTGGAAATATTTGGATCACTGAGTCCTGTAGTTGGTGTCCACTTATAAACCAAACCCGGCGTTGGTGGGCCTCCTAACAAAACAGGATTATTGTCACAGGTCTCTTTGTCAACTCCAGCATTGGCTTGAACTGTTAATGTATCCCATAATTTTGCTGTAAGCGTATCCAGGCAACCATAACCGGCATAAGGAGTTAATTCTACAAAGACAGAATCGCCTGACAATGGTGGTGGATTTAATGTAAGCGTTTGTGATGTACCTAAAATTTGTGAAAAATTATTATTGTACCAGGTATAGTTTTGATAGCCAACCGGTGCAATAACATTAACTAAAGTATCATCAGGGCAAAATGTTGCTCCTGTAAAAGAGCTGCTGCATTGTGGATTTACATCAATATAAGCATAGCCAAAATGAGCCTGGAAAGTGCAATCAGCAGTTTTAAAAAAAAGCTGGATTGTTTTACCTGCATTTCCATCTAAATTAATTGAAGCTGCCGACCAGTTCTTACACCAAACAGGAGTTGGCCCACCAGGATTAGGTGATTGAAAAAATCCGGGTAAACCACTTGTAGCAATAAAAGAAAAGGAAGAACAACCAACAGTTTGATTATCTGTAAGGTTTTTAATTTCTATTTGAAGTTGTGGTTGTTGTGTTGGTAAATGGCCAGGATCCTGAAAAACAACAGCATAATTGTATATTAAACTGAATTTATTTTGCCCTGCGGGAATTGTAAAGGTATATGAAACACCTTCGGCTTGTGCACCACCACTGG
>JAYSTT010000644.1:0-2124 GCA_043719495.1 Ferruginibacter sp.
TTGTATAAGTATGTATTACCCACTGCTCCGCTGGTACAATTGAATGATGTATGTGTTAGTTATAACGGCCGGCAAATATTAAACAACATAAACTGGACAATTAATCCGGGTGAGTTTTGGCAACTGGTTGGGCCAAACGGGAGTGGGAAAAGTACTATTTTAAGTTTAATTACCGGGGATAATCCAAAAGGCTATGGACAAAATCTTTTTCTTTTTGGAAATAAGAAGGGGAGTGGCGAAACTGTTTGGGATATCAAACAAAACATCGGATATCTTTCTCACAACATGACGCAATTTTTTCCAAGGTTAGATTCTATAGAAAACATGGTGCTCTCCGGTTTCTTTGATTCAATAGGTTTGTATTGCATGCCAAATGAAACACAAATAAAAACTGCCCGTAGTTGGGTGAAAATTATAGGTTTAATTGAAGAAAAAGATAACCCATTTTGTTTTTTGCCTTTAGGGAAGCAGCGCATGGTGCTTGTTGCCCGGGCAATGGTAAAACATCCGCCATTATTAATTTTGGATGAGCCAACTTCAGGTCTTACTGACGAAAGTATTGTAATATTTACAACACTTATTAATAGAATTGCCACAGAAAGTACTACGGCAATTTTATATGTTTCTCATAGGTTGGAAGAAGGTTTGAATCCTGAGTATATTTTTGAACTGCTTCCTGCAGAAAGTGGATCAACCGGATCAATAAAAAAGTAAGCCTTTTTAAAAATCTTAAATCATAAGGTAACATGATTTTTATCATATAAATGAAAAAGATAATTGCCCCGGTTGATTTTTCGGATGCAGCAGCCAATGCGGCCATTTGTGCAGGTAGCCTTGCAGAATTTTATGGTGCAGAATTATGGCTTTATCACAGTTACGAAACGGTTGTGCCGGTTACAGAGTATGCCTATGTTAGTATAAGTGAAATGCAGCAGGCTGCAGAACATGAGCTGGAAGAATTTAAAAAGAAGGTGCAAAATGCATTGCGGCGTACAATAACCATTAATTTAAAGGCTGAGAATGCCACTTTAACTGATGGGTTAGCTGCATTATGTGATGAAATAAATCCGGAACCGGTAGTGATGGGGTTGTCTGGTAAAAATGCTTTAACACGACTTGTTGTAGGCGGTAATACAATAAGAACCATTCATCAGTTAAAGTATCCTGTGCTGGTGGTACCACCAAAAGCAACTTTTATTCCGGTGAGAAAAATTGGTTTTGCATGCGATTATAAAAAACTGATTAAAACAACACCTGTTAAACTATTAAAGAAAATTGTTCAGGATTTTCATGCCGAGCTGCATGTGTTGAATGTAGAGTTTAGGAATGAACCAACGCCACAAACAAAAATTGAGGAAAGCATGTACATAAGCGAATTACTTTATGAATTAAAACCTTTTTATCAAACGACTTTATCTGCAGATATTACTAATGGCATAAATAAATTGGTTTGCCGAAAAAGAAAAAATAGACTGGATGGTGGTAATTCCTAAAAAACATAATTTAATTGAAAAGATGTTCAGCAGAAGCCAAACAAAAGAATTATTATATCATACTCATGTACCTGTATTATGTATGCATGAATAGGGCATAAAAAGAAAGATATTTAATAATACCGGGCTTATATTTTCACCATAAAACAATTAATGGGAGCAGTGGCTTTAGTACTATTAATTTATTGCTATACACTCATAGTGAAAGCAACAGGGGTAAACTTTAGTGCAAAAAGAAAAATTTCGCAATACATAATTTGGCTTACTTTGTTGCTTCCAATTTAAAAAATGGTAAAAAAAATATTTGGCAACCCCTCATTTCTTTTTTTAGTAGCAGGGAATATATATTGTATTTGGTATTACCAGAACAATACCGGGGCTTTTAATACTGTAGTTTGGATTTACTGGTTTCAGAGTATTACCATAGGGTTTTTCAACTTTATTGATCTGCTTACAATAAAAAATTTCGATGCAGGTAATTTTAAAATCAATGATCAGCCGGTAACTGCTCAAAACAAAGGTTGTACTGCCTGGTTCTTTCTTTTACATTACGGATTTTTTCATTTGGGGTATGCAATTTTTTTGCTGGTTGGGTTTGATATACGCTTAGTAAATAAAATGGTGCTGCTTT
>JAYSTT010000645.1:0-12317 GCA_043719495.1 Ferruginibacter sp.
ATGTCAACATTATCAAAAACCTCCATCGACTTTAACCTTAAAAATAAGGTTGCCGATATGACCCTTGCAGAGTGGGGCCGCAAAGAAATTAGATTAGCCGAAGCAGAAATGCCGGGCCTAATGGCTATCCGTGAAGAGTACGGGCCATCGCAACCTTTAAAAGGTGCAAGAATTGCAGGTTGCCTGCACATGACCATTCAAACCGCTGTATTAATTGAAACTTTAACTGCATTGGGCGCCGAAGTTAAATGGAGCTCTTGCAATATTTTTAGTACGCAAGACCAAGCCGCTGCTGCAATTGCCGCCGCTAGTATTGGTGTATTTGCATGGAAAGGCCAAAGCCAGGAAGATGCTGATTGGTGTATTGAACAAACCCTTTGGTTTGGTGGTGCCGATAGGCCGTTAAACATGATTTTAGATGACGGTGGCGATTTAACCAATATGGTTTTTGATACTTATCCAGAATTGATACAGCATGTAAAAGGATTAAGCGAAGAAACTACTACAGGTGTACACCGCTTAGTAGAAAGGATGGAAAAAGGTACACTACCTATTCCTGCTTTTAATGTAAACGACAGCGTAACCAAAAGTAAATTTGATAACAAATACGGTTGTAAAGAAAGTTTGGTAGATGCTATACGCCGTGCTACCGATGTAATGATGGCTGGTAAAGTTGCCGTTGTGGGTAGTTATGGTGATGTAGGTAAAGGTTCTGCCGCTTCTTTAAAAGGGGCAGGTTGCCGTGTAATTGTTACAGAGATTGATCCTATTTGTGCTTTACAAGCTGCTATGGATGGGTTTGAAGTAAAGCCAATGATTGATGCTGTTAAAGAAGCTGATATTGTGGTTACTGCAAGCGGTTGCCGTGATTTAATTACCGAAGCACATTTTAGGGTTATGAAAGATAAAGCCATTGTTTGTAACATTGGCCACTTTGATATTGAAATTGATATGGCTTGGTTAAATGCAAACTACGGCGATACCAAAAACACTATTAAACCACAGGTGGATATGTACACCATCGAAGGTAAAGATGTAATTGTTTTAGCAGAAGGCCGTTTGGTAAACTTAGGTTGTGCAACAGGCCACCCAAGTTTTGTAATGAGCAATAGCTTTAGCAACCAAACTTTGGCGCAAATAGAATTGTGGTGCAACCCCGGTAAATACGAAAACAAAGTGTACGTATTACCAAAAGTATTAGACGAAAAAGTAGCCCGTTTACACCTTGCAAAAATTGGTGTAGTGTTAGATACACTTACCACTGCACAGGCCAATTATTTGGGCTTACCAAAAGAAGGTCCGTTTAAGCCAGAAGCGTACAGGTATTAATATTCTTTTTTAAAGGTGAACGAATACATAGCCTCGAATCATTTTTGATTTGGGGCTTTTTTATATTCGAACTCTAATGCTGTCAGCCTGAGCTTGTCGAAGGCGGGTTGATTGCAGCGGAAAACTTCTCTCTCAGCCTTGCCCTCGTTTTGCTCATGCCCTGTAAGGGCAACAGCTTGGTAGAAAAACCACCCTATGGTAAACAAAGTCCTGTAAGGACGACACCATTCTTACGTCCCTCCGGGACTTATGCACAACAAAATAAAATATATTTCTACCAACGTTATATCCCTACGGGATAAATAAATCTTCGAAGTGAATTTAAAAGTGTTCCAATTTTTTTAAAGTATTTTGTACCCAGCCATATTTCTTTGTTCATCTTCATTGGCGTCGCACTCGTGTACGACATACGATTGTTGAGCTTTTATTTAAGCGCAGATTGAAGAAAATAATTTTAGAATTGATTATTAAAGTTTATTTTTATTTGATTACTTTATTATGACCTTTAATGGTTTTGAAGCAAGGAGTTAGAAGGAATAGCTTTTACAAATAAAGTAGATGAAATTTCCAGAACTCAAATAAAATTATTATTATGGAAGAATTTTTAAACGAAATTAATCAGGACATTAAAGACATTTTTCAATATGACATTGAAACAACAAATGCCTATGTTGTTCCTACGAGAAATGATACAAGTTTGACTTTCCTAATAGGTGCGGATAAAAAAGGCAAGTTACTTGAAACTTGTGTACTCATGATAGATATCAGAGATTCTACAAAAATTAGCCGAATTTTAATGAAAGATAAAGTAAAACTAGGAAAGATTTACTCATCTTTCATTTATGCGATGACTACTATTGCTGATGAGTACGGTTATGTTAGGAATATTGTCGGTGACAGAGTTATGGTAGTTTTTGAACCAAATAATTGTTTTGTTGATGCATTAAATTGTGCTGCTGTTATGTATACAGTAGCATGCAGGATATTAGCAATACATACAGGATTAAAAGAATTCAAAATTGGTATTGGAATAGATTATGGCGAGATGTTAGTTTTGAAAACAGGTATACAAAAAAGATATCATGAACAATCTGAACATAAGGGCTTGGTATGGGTAGGCGATGTAGCTAACACAGCTTCAAAGCTATGCGATTTTGCCAACAAGGAATTTTCTTCTCCATTGTTTAAAGTAACATATGATGACGTGAATTTTGATTTCTTCAATAGCTTTAAGACTACTACAATATCTAGAAATGTAGACTTGAATTATAAAGATTTTGCAAAAAATACTACGGTAGATGCTGTCGGTTTGAAGTATGATGGTAAAAAAGTGACAAATTTTAATGTTGAAAAAAGAGCAGGCGCAACTTCCCCAATTTTGATTTCAGGAAAAGTGTTTAAGGAATTTAAAATGTTAGCACCAAATTCGCCCTATTTAGCAAAATTGACAATTAAAGACTACCCAGATAAACCAATTACGGGTTCGGGGGTTTATGGAGGGGCTTTATTAGTCCCAGAAATTTCAAAAATTAAAATTTTATAAATATGGCAACGTCAACTTATGAGGAACAACTTTACAAAATATTCAATAATGTAAATGAATGGCTGAAGTTTTCGGAGGCAAAAAATGCAATGCTTATTGTATTTAATTCCGCCTCAATTTATGGTATAACCCAAACATTTGCTATTGATTTTATCAAAACCAAGGATTATCTAAAGGTGTATTTAGTTATTGTAATTATTTTATTGGTATTTTCTACAATTCTTTCTTTAATCTCTTTTGCACCCAGAGTCAAAATTATCAGAGGCGGCTATTATGCACCTGGAGATATTCCAAATGTATTCTTCTTTGAGTATCTTAAAACAAAAACAAACATTGAGATTATAAAAGAAATTACAGGCGTCACTGATGAAACAACGTTTTCAAAAATTGATAAAGATATTGCAGAACAGATTGTGCAAAATTCAATAATTGCAAGCCGAAAATATTCTCATTTTACAATTGCTGTTTGGATGACAATCGCCGCATACATAACAATTCCTTTGGCATTTATTTTCTGTTTATATACATATCTCAGTAAGTAGAGCGCTTTCCCAACCCACCACTGGCAGATAGTTACTATTTTCTGGCGCCAGTGTTCTTCCGCAGGAAGGTCACTGGTGTCTATAAGTCTTAGCGGTTTTTAACCGTAGTATAAACGTTAATAAAATAATGCAGTTTGCTTTGCCGTTGGTATGCAGCAAAGGTAAATGAGCGTGGGTATACCAACAACACAGCACAGAGCCCCACTATCGCCAAAACCAACTACTATACAACCAATGCTTTCACAATCTTAGTTGTAAGTCGATACACCGACCCAAAGCTATCTACCAACAGAGAGGGTAACGCTTTGCACTTTTTGGATAATTTGCTTAATTTTGTTTAAAATGTACAATGATGAAACAAAACGGAAACTTGAAAATATCATTCGAGGAAGCCTCATTGAAGGGATTACAGATCATTGCGCAGCAGTCCGCAACTTCTTATGTGCAAGCTTTAGCACAAGTACAACGGTTAAAAGAGACTTCGAAAGTAAGCTACTCATTAAAAAAGAACAGGAGTCAGGCTTAAGAGATTACGCCACCCAAAACCAGCTTTGGTTTACACATTTACCAGCACAATATCTAACCAGAGGCGGTGAATCACAGGTTTATCTGGATATTGATAGCAAACATGTAGTAAAAATTAATGACGCTATTTATTATGCAACATGGCTGGAGTATTTCAACAGTCTGCTGTTGCATAACCTTATTTTTAAAGATACAGCCTACCAATTTTTAGGGTTTATTGATTTGGATAATGTACTGTATGCAGTTGTAAAACAGCCATTCATTATTGCGGATGGGCAAGCGGCGTTATATGATATCCGTGACTTCCTTGAATATAATGGATTTAAAAATACCCGCCGGCATGATTATTTTAATAAAGCTTACGGGTTAATCCTAGAAGATATGCATGACGAAAACGTTATTATAAAATCTGAAAAATTATTTTTTATAGATACTGTTTTTTACACAGTTGCAGAAGAATAAACACTTACCCCCTACTGGCTTAAGTGTTCGCATTTTCTTCGCCACAGTTGGTAAAGTCCAAGCGTACTCTCTGCCGATGTCTGGTATGCAGCGCAGGCAAAGAAGCGTAAGCGTACCAACATCGCAGCCTGTTATTCAAAATTTATTTCTCCGCCTTGGTTCGTGGCACACTCTCAAAACAAGTATTTTAATTTGCGTTTACTGGCTGCATTACACTATTTACAAATTATATTTGCGATATGCCTGTTTGGGAACGTAGCGAATGTTTTGTGTACCACGAACAAAGGCCTAGTTTATCAAAGCGTAGGTTTGAAGCGAATGTTTTGTGAAACGGATTTCACCCCTTCGGGGTTTGCTAGCTGTTTCTAATTTCGTGTCTATATTAATGTCAGCCTTTCAGGCTTAAAAATCCCGAAGGGATGGGATTAATATAGAAAAGTTATTGAAAGAAAAAATTGCAAAACCCCGAAGGGGTGACATTAGATTTAAAGGGTAACATTTTTTATTTTGTTGCGCTACATACACCACTGGTTAAAACAATGGCGATGATTAAAGCATAAGACAAGCATTATGGGATACATAAAAGAACCAAAAGTTGTTGACTGGCTATACTATTAAAGATTTTGGCAGTAAAGGCTTTAAAGAAATTTTAAAAAATGATAATAATTAAAATGATTTATCGTTATTCCTTATCAAAGACTCTCTACCAAACAAATAATCAATTATGAAACAATTTTTATTTTTGATTGCTGTATTATTTTCAGCAATAAGCTATGCACAAAATGTAGGTATTGGAACCACTACCCCTGATGCAAGTGCCATGCTGGAAATTAATGCAACTAATAAAGGATTGCTGATACCACGGGTAAGTTTACTATCGCCAACCGATGTAGTAACCGTGCCCACACCAACGCCGGGTTTGCTTTTAATAAGTACAAACAACAACGTAGTGCAAATGCCCGATGGTGCAGGCTTTTATGTATGGACCGGCGCAAACTGGAGCAAGCTTTTATTAAAAGAAAATGGCAATGCAACTGCTGGCTGGACAACAAGGGGAAATGCAGGTACAAACACCGCGGATAACTTTTTAGGTACAACAGATAACATTGATTTAATTTTAAAAAGAAATAATTTACGGGCAGGGTTGATTGGTACAACAAACACTTCCTATGGTCAAAATGCTTTAAATCCACTTTCAACAGGCAGTTCTAATACTGCAAATGGAGTGGCTGTTCTTTACGCTAATACAACTGGCAATAACAACACTGCAAATGGTATGTCTGCTCTTTCCACTAACACAACAGGCAATTCCAACACTGCAAATGGGCTGGCTGCTCTTTACAACAACACAACAGGTAATACCAACACCGCTAATGGAGAGTCTGCTCTTTTCGCCAACACAACTGGTTATTCTAATGTAGCCATTGGTGCATCGGCATTGCTTAGGAACACAACCAAAAGCAATTTGGTTGCTATTGGCGATAGTGCTTTGTTTAATAATGGACTTGGAGCTACTAATAGTTCTCAAGGAGCAAGTAATACAGCAATTGGAAGCAAAGCCTTATATTCAAATACCACAGGTGCTAATAACACAGCTACAGGGTTTAATTCTCTTTTATCAAACACATCTGGTACTGAGAATACAGCTGTAGGATTTAATTCTCTTTTATTAAACACATCTGGCTATTTTAATACGGCTAATGGATATGGATCACTTTCAGCAAACACAACTGGCTATTCTAATACGGCTAATGGATATGGATCACTTGCCTTTAATATAAATGGCAGTTCCAATACTGCTAATGGATATTTTTCACTTTTACAAAACTCAACTGGCTATTCTAATGTAGCCATTGGTACATCGGCATTGCAAAATAATACAACTCAAAATAACATGGTAGCCATTGGTGATAGTGCTTTATTTAATAACAATAGTGTGGGTGCACAAAACACAGCAATAGGTAGTAAAACATTATTTACACTTACATCGGGTATTAACAATACAGCACTTGGTTACCAGGCCGCTTATAATACCAATAATAATTATGGCACTTACATTGGCTACCAAGCAGGCCGCAACACTAACGGCGTAAGTAATACCTACATAGGCTGGGGTGCCGGTACCGATGCCTCTGTAGCTGCCATACAAACAGGCGGCGATAATGTGTGTGTAGGTGTAAGGGCCGGCCAAGGCATTACAACAGGCACACAAAATATTGCTATTGGTAACTTGGCAAATATTGGTACAGGTACTTTTAGCAACACCGTTACCATTGGGCACAATGCTACTAATACACAAAGCAATAGCGTTGTATTAGGTAATAGCGCAATAACCAAATGGGGTTTCGGCGTAAATGCAGGTGCTGCAAATGTGTTGGAATTTAATGCTGCGGTTACAACTGCAAGGCTTACCATTGGTGGCGTATGGACAAATGCTTCTGATAAAAACATTAAAACAAATTTTACAGAGTTAAATAAAAAAGAAGTACTGAACAGCATTATGCAACTGCCCATTACCCGATGGAATTACCTGAAAGAAAATAATAACAATACACATATTGGCCCCATGGCCCAGGATTTTTACCGCCTATTTAATACCGGCAACGATGATAAAACCATCAGTACTATTGACCCGGCAGGTGTAGCCCTAATTGGTGTGCAGCAATTAAAAAATGAAATTGATGAATTGAAAAAAGAGATAAGCGAATTAAAAAAACTAATAAAAATTTCAAATAAATAATCACAAAAAATAAAAACCAACCAGTAATAAAACTACTTTTCCAAAATTCCGGTACCGCTAATCAGGTAAATGCTTTTTCTTCATTTAATGGACATCGTGTAAATTAAAATAAATAAAATAATGCAGATGTCAATTACTCGCCGGAATTACATTGTAGTGCAAAGTAACAACAGGCATATTGGCGCATTGGCGCAAGATTTTACCGCTTGTTTACAACCATACAATAAAAATATGTTTATGAAACAGTTTTTTATAACTACAGCACTTGGGGTACTTTGTGCATTTACTATGCAGGCGCAATTGGTGGTACAAAGTGGTGCTGTATTAAAAACCACAGGAGGTGCAACAATAACTTTAAATAATACCAGCCTTGTAAATGATGGCACTATAAATCAGCAGCCCGGCGAAGGGAAATTTTTATTTACCGGAAATTTAGACAATACAATTTCTGGCAGCACCCCCCCACTTTTTGATATTATTGAAATTGCAAAAACTGGTACAGCAAAAATTTCACTTTTACAAAATATAAATATTGGCAATACTGTAAATTTTACATCGGGGCTTATTGATATGGCGAGTAATAATATTTTAATGCAACCCAATGCATTGTTAAACGGCGAAACAGAAAACAGTCGTATAACAGCTACTGGCAATGGTTATATAGAAATTACAGATTTGCTTGCCGCCCCATCGGCAAAAAATTTGGGTAACCTTGGTGCTGTAATTAGTTCTTTGCAAAACCTTGGCAGCACTACTATACGCCGTGGGCATACATCGCAGGTAAACGGTATTAATGCAGGCAGCAGCATCTTCCGGTATTTTGATATAACGCCAACTAACAATACCAATTTAAATGCAACCCTTCGATTAAATTATTTTGATGCAGAACTAAACAGCCTGCCTGAAAACAGCCTTGTATTATGGAAAAGTACAAATACCACTACATGGATAAATATGGGTTTTGATTCAAGAGATGCTACCATAAATTATGTAGAAAAAACTGGGCTTGCCGATTTTTCTAGATGGACTTTATCTTCATTAACCAATCCGCTACCAGTTAATTTTATTCTATTTAATGTAGCATGCAATAATACTTCCGCTTCAATCATGTGGACAACAGCACAAGAACAAAACACCAGCAAGTTTGATATAGAAAAAAGCAGCGACGGTATTGTTTTTACAACAATTGGCACTGTACCTGCTGCTGGCAACAGCAATATAGAAAAAACATATTACTTTACAGATAACAATAATTCTACAGCTACAACATTTTATCGTATTGCAGAAACAGACAGAAATGGAAGGATACAATACACTGCTATTAACCGTTTACATTGTGGCACAATAACTGATTATTTTAAGGTTTGGCCTAATCCGGCACAGCAGGTTTTATTTGCTAACCTATATGCAGAGATGGCATTGCCAGTTACCTTTAAAATAGTTGATAGTAAAGGCGCTTTGGTGCTTCTACAAAAAAATAATCTTGCAAAAGGCAGCAATCAATTAAATATAAACATAAGCCTGCTTGCAAGTGGAATATATCAAATGATAGCGGAGTGGGATAATGGAAAAAATTATAAAACAACAAAACTTATAAAACAATAACTCTCTGCCTCGGTTGGGGTACATGAAATATTCGCTACTGTCTTCGGTTCGATAGCGGTTTGTTTGCCAAAGTTGATATAGCCCAAGCCCATTCTCCGCCGATGTATGTTATGCAGCGCAGGTAAAATAATGTAACCCTACCAACATCTCAGCCTTTTTAAAAATTTATACTAGTCAGAGATGACATCTTTTTAAAAGATGTTATCTCTTTTAAACAACGCTTAGTAAACATCTACACAAATAATTTTATACAAATTAAATATTTTATTAAATTACATTTACACTATAACCAATTTAAAATGTATAATGTAGAAACATTGGCTATCTAAGTAGTTTTATTTTGTTAACGTGTCTTATAACATCAATACAATTTTTGTTACCGCAATGCTTTGATGACACAGCATAACCTTCAAACTTTTAGAACCCCATTTGCCATGTATAAAAGTGTTCCATCCGACTTAAAAAAAATTAACCTTGACGCTGAGTTATACAGACTTCACAAAAGCGGTAAAAGGGATAGTGACTTCGGCATGGACAACACTCCTGACCTCCTTGACGATGGTTTCGGACTTTATTCAACAATTGACCTGAAGAAAAATATTGGACCCATTAAGACACAGTATTTCAGAATTTCACTGACCAGAAAAGGGAACGCAAAGTTTGACATCGGGCTTGAAAAATACAGCACCAAACGCAACAGTATTTTATTTGGCATACCCGGACAGATTTTTTCACTTCACCACTTTAGCAATGACTTTCTTGCCTACTATATGCTTTTCACAGAAAAGTTTATTAACGATGTTTTACTCACACAAAGCAGAAAGCAATATTTCCCTTTCCTATCCTACTCAGGTTTACAATGTTTTCAAATTGATGATAGCACTGCTGATGAAATTGAGAGCATCATTTTTAAAATAAACAGCGAAGTGAAAGTACGAAAAGTTGGTTGCCGTGAAATGATTAAGCTTTACATTCATCAAATCATTTTGCTTGCCAACAGAAATTACGGAACAGTTTTGCTTTCAAATCAAAACACACCAAATTCGCATCAGGCATTATACAAAGACTTTTTGAAAACTGTTAGCCAGTATTATTTGACGGTCAGAAAAGTTTCAGCTTTTGCTGACATGCTTCACGTTTCTCCAGACCATTTAAACAGGGCAATCAAATCCTGTTCTGATAAAACAGCACACGAACTTATTGATGAAATGCTTTTAATGGAAGCAAAAGCATATTTGCTATATACTTCGCTGACCATTGCTGAAATTGCTTATAAGCTAGAATTTTCAGACCCTTCCCACTTTAATCGTTTTTTTAAAAAGTATTGCGAACTGACACCCGCTGACTTTCGAAACCAATCGTAAACAGTCAATTCAAAGTCGGTTTTGTGCAATGCTATTGAATGTATTGAGTTGCATTTTTGCATGAGCAATTCAAACATTTATTAACTAAAATTAAAAACCAATGACAACAGAGCAAAACAAAGCACTTGTCCGCAGAGTAAACAAAGAGTTTATTGAAAGCGGTAACATGGCCACATTCAATGAAATCTTTGCAGATGATTTTGTAAATCATACAGCCCCTCCAGGTTCACCGAAAAATCGTGACGGAGTAGTTTATTTCTTCAACCATCTTCTGAAACCTGCTTTCCCAGACCTGACAGTAGAAATACATGACATGGTTGCTGAAGCTGAAAAAGTAACTACACGTAAATCATTTAATGCAACTCACACGGGTGAATTTTTCGGAATTCCCCCTACAGGCAAAAATGTGGTGATGGAGGTAATTGACATCATTGAACTACGAAACGGAAAATATATTGGACATTGGGGAATACTTGACCTCCATAGTTTGATGGCACAACTTACTACCTGACAAGTACTACATGCTGCTAACTTTGGGCTTTGTAGGCAATTTATTTTGACAACCTGCTTATCATTTTACATTATATTCTTTTTTCGCCGTTGTTGGTATGCAGCATGGCAATGTGCCATGCTACATACCAACAACACAGCCGCAAGCCCATTCCCACCCAATCATAAACAACAAATATATTCCTCTGCCAGCTTTAATCGCAGTTGTGCGGATGAATTTAAAATATTGATCCCTGCTGATTAATGCCGCAGTAACCCTTTATACTTGTTGCGGCCTTAGTACATTGCTGTTGGTACAACAACAGTGTGGAATAAACTGCTCAGAAAATTCAAAAAAAGCAATATCCCATTCCATATTATAATAAGGAAAGAGATGTTGCGACAAATATGCCATATCCGCTTTATTTGGCAACCGGCAGTTTCATCCGGTTCAAGTAAATAGGGTCGCCTACAGTAGCACGATAGGGAGGGATATATAAGGTGGATGCTGAATTTAATGCTGTGAATGGTAACATATAAATGGGTACCTTATTGATTTTCGCTTCGCAGCCAATATAGATTGAAGCCTCGTATACCGTTACTTCATGCTCGGCAGGATAATAGGTACATAACTTTTCTACCAGTAGCGGCATGGAGGAAGTATCATATCCATTTTGTTTAAAGGTCCAGTCGCCCAGTACTCCAATCTGCCATAAAATCACCTGGCTTGAATTATCAATAACCCTTCCATTTGCTAAAAAATCAGTGGCTTCATAAGACTGGCAACCATTCTTTGCAGGATCAACGCCAAGGTCAGCAAAAAGGCAATCTTCGGCGGATATCCCGGGAAGCATTTTTGCTTTAAAGCCTTCACTCAATGCCACCCTTATTGACTCGTGAGATGGAAAGGCAAATACTCCGGGGTGGCCATAAAATGCTGCCACTGTAAGAAAACCATCACGGACACTTTTCATAATTGTTTCCACCATTTCATTATATGTATCAATGCGGTCCTTTCCTTCTCCATAAAGGTAAGTAAGCGATTCAGCTCCCTTGGGGTTTAGGTCTTTTAATACCTGTTCTCCAATAGGATCGCCAACAACATAAAATAATTTATCGGCCTTTTCCATCCAGGCAAGGCTTTCTGTAGTTAATTGGCCAACGGTTCGTATTCCTGTACCGATGACAACAAGATTATAATCAAACATTTTATATAATTTATATTTTAATTAATGTAAAAAATTAAAAAACAACTTGCCCTTTTAATTAATAATAATGGTAGGTTCCTGTATTGGGATCATAATAGATACCCATAGAACTTTCATCCATTGGCGCTCCTGCAGAACCTTCGCCAAAGCCTGGTTGCGCCGTAGAATGATCAGCCTGCGGCTTGACCCTTACAAGCAGGTTTGGATGAATTGTTGGATGTACTACCAAATTTGGATGTACCACTAAATTTGGATGTACTGTAGGCAGCACCGGATGAACTACTACATTGGGAAGCACCGGATGAACCACCACATTAGGAAGCACCGGATGAACCACCACATTAGGCAGTACCGGATGAACCACCACATTTGGAAGCACCGGATGAACAACCACATTAGGCAGTACCGGATGAACAACCACATTAGGCAGTATCGGATGAACCACCACATTTGGAAGCACCGGATGAACAACCACATTAGGAAGTACCGGATGAACAACCACATTAGGAA
>JAYSTT010000646.1:0-2121 GCA_043719495.1 Ferruginibacter sp.
AACTGATTGTAATGCATATTGATTTATCTGGTTAAGCTGTTTCTCCGATGCTTTTAATTTGCTGCTCATGTAATTCATGTTCTGCAAATCAGATTCAAAGCTGACTTTAGGAGCCCAAAAAGCAAAGAGTACAGTTAATGCCAGGATGATCATCACCAGGTATTTATTATACTCCGGTTTTAATGATGCTATTTTATCTATCCATGAGAACGCATGAACAACCTCACCCCGTCCCTCTCCAAAAGGAGAGGGTGTTGCGGAGATATCAGCGGAGTTGATGATTTTGATTTGCCGTTCTTTTTTACCTGCAATAAAATGCGGCAGAAATATGAGTGAGCAAAGCGAAGCGCCAATTAAACTGAATGCAGCAAACAATCCCAGGTCTTTAAGCATTTCAGATTCAACAAACTGCAGGCAGAAAAAACCACCGATGGTAGTAAAGCTTCCCACCGTCATCGGCAGTGCAAGGTCTTTAATAACCTGCCTTATGTTGCGGGTGTGCCGGTAATGATTAAAAACATGCAGCGAATAATTTACTGCAATGCCCAATACTACTGAGCCGGTACCTAAAGCGATCACCGATATCTTTCCTTTAATAAAATAAATACAGGCCAAAGAAAACAAAGCCCCGAATATCACAGGAATTAAAATAATAAAAGGTGCTCTTTTTTTACGGAAATACAATCCAAGAAAAACAACAATGAAAAGAATAGTAACACCCTGTGTAAGTAAAGAATCTTTACGAAGCTGCAATGCATTGCCAACAGAAACTGCTGTTGCACCAAAATAAGTTGCAGTTACATCGCTGGTGCTATTATCAATTAAACTATCAAGCCCTTTCAGCAGCAAAACATTTTTACCTGTGTTATTTGGCGGGAATTTTGGCGTGATAAAAAGCATCAGGTGCTTTCTGTCTTTGGTTACAATGTAATTATCGTAGAGCTCAAAATTTTCGTCGTATTGTAATTGCTGTAGTTTTTTTAATCCCAGGAAAGTGATGCCCACAGGGTCTTTGCTTATCATGCTCTTTAATGCAAAGCCAGCCGGCGATGTAAGTGTGCGAAAATCCTGCTCCAGTGTTTCTTTAACTTTTGCAGGCGTTATCAGCGAATCAATGGCTGTGTAATCGTTTTCAGTAAGGTAAACAGGCAGGTGATCGCTTACTGTACTAAATAATTGCAATGCCAGCTCATCATCAACCTTGTAATTTATTTTTGCAATAAAGGGAGAAAGTTTTTGCTGAATGTTTTCAACCAAAGTATCGGCATAAGTAACCAGACTGTCGAGTTCGGCTGCTGCAGTATCTTTTAACGATACCGTTATCACCAGCTTGTCCATAAATTTTGAGTTTTGAAAAACTTCGTTCAGCTTTTCAATCTTTTTATCCTTTGGTAAAATTTTAGAAATGTCTTCTTCAAACTTTACCTTCCACGCAAAAAAACCAGCCAGTAAAAGCAATGCAGCAAACGTAATATATAAAGCGGGCCGGCGCTTTGTATAAAAATTGTAGATGTTGAGTAATATCTTTTCCATGCACTAATCAGCCTTTGAAACAACCGCTTGTTTTTTACCGATGATTTTTAAGACAATAAAAGTAAGCAAGCCAAATGCAATGCCTGCAACCAGGGCCAATGTAATACTTCCGTAGATATATTGTAACAGGTTTTTTTTAATTGAATCCAATGTAATGGCATTGCTGAAATCAATCTGCATGGCATTGCTACCCATCCACATAGCGCCCATTTTATAACTGCCAAAAATAATTACCGGTATCATGGGTGGTATGCTGATGTTGGCGGCAACAATCACCAATGGTTTATTCAGTTTAAATAAAATGGCAAGAAAAATAGCGGCTACCAGTTGAAAACCCCAGATGGGAATGATACCCATAAAAATGCCGAAAGCAACCGAAATAGCTTTTAGTTGTGGCGAATGATGTGGATTAAATAAATGCTCATCCAGCACCTTCTTCATTTTTTTTCTGCTGAAGAGGGTTCTTATAAAATCACGGGGCTTTATATAAAGCAAAGTGATCAACACTAAAACCGTATTTAAAACACTGATGCGGAAAAAATCTTTATAGGGCCGGAAGTGTGAAATGCGTTCTTCCTTTGGGGCATA
>JAYSTT010000647.1:0-2120 GCA_043719495.1 Ferruginibacter sp.
GGACCTGTTTATCTGGTCAATTAATGCAAAATCTTTGGAGAATTTGCCATTTGTTATCAGGTCAAAAATTTCCTGGCAAAGTATTCTGGATTTTTGCCAAACTTTTAAATCTTCAAAACTTTGTATGGTTGCCATAACATATGCTGTTTGTGGTTTAAGAACTAAGAACTAAGAACTAAGAACTAAAAACTAAGAACTAAAGAATTCCATCATCCGCAAAACTGTAAAAACCATCTTCACTTACAATAATGTGGTCAATAATTTTTATGTCGAAATAGGCAGCCGCTTCTTTAATTTTTTTGGTAAGTTCTTCATCTGCCTTGCTTGGGCGCAGGTTACCCGACGGATGGTTGTGACACAACACCAATGCTGTGGCATCTTCTTCCAAAGCTTTTTTTAAAATAATCCTGGGATCGGCTACTGTACCGGTTATGCCGCCTTTACTGATAATCTCAAAATGATTGATCTTATTTGCACGGTTTAAAAAAATTACCGCAAATACTTCGTAACTGTAATCTTTTAAAGTGGCTTGTAAATATTGAGCAATATCTCTGCTTGTACGCACTACTGTTTTTTCTAAGGAGGAAGAAGCCTGTCTTCTCCGGCCCAATTCCAGTGCTGCAGCAATTATTATTGATTTGGCTTCTCCAATACCCTTTACCTGTTTAAAATCATTGAGTGAAAGTTTTCCCAGTTCATTTAAATTATCGGCACCAAGTTTTAATATTTCCCTTGCCAGTTCTACAGCGCTCTTATTTTTACTGCCATTATTTAGCAGAATGGCAAGTAATTCTGAATTACTTAGTGATGCAGCTCCATTGGCAAGCAGTTTCTCCCGGGGACGGTCATCAATAGCCCAGTTTTTTATAGATGTGGAAGGCTTGTTGACATTTTCCATTGTTAGTATATTAAATCATCTAAACTAAGTGATACTTTCGCAGCATATATTCTCTTACTTATCCCAATATAAATATATATGGAATCAAATGCAAAAATATTTTCAGGAACAGGGTCGCAGTACTTAGCAGAAAAAATTGCAAAAAAATTTGGAGAACCCCTTGGTAAAGTAAATATTCAACGTTTCAGCGACGGTGAAATTTATGTTGAGTTTAAAGAAAGTATCAGGGGCCGATTTGTATTTTTAATTCAAAGTACCTATGCCCCATCTGATAATTTAATGGAATTGCTATTGATGATAGATGCTGCTAAAAGAGCATCCGCATATAAAGTGATTGCCGTAATTCCATACTACGGCCTGGCCAGGCAAGACAGGAAAGATAGGCCAAGAGTTGCCATAGGATCAAAACTGGTTGCCAATATGCTTACTGCTGCCGGAGCCGACAGGGTAATTACCATGGACCTGCATGCCCCGCAAATACAGGGTTATTTTGACATTCCGGTTGATCACCTGGATTCATCAGCCATATTCATTCCTTATATTGAAAACTTAAAACTGGCCAATTTAACTTTTGCGGCACCCGATGTAGGTAGCGCAAACCGCATACGGGAAATAGCCACTTATTTTGAATGTGAAATGGTTATTTGTGATAAGCATCGTAAAAGAGCCAATGAAATTGCCAGCATGGTTGTAATTGGGGATGTAACAGACCGTGACGTTGTTTTGATTGATGATATATGTGATACCGGCGGTACATTGGTAAAAAGTGCAGGGTTAATGAAAGAGAAGGGTGCAAGAAGTGTAAGGGCTTTGTGTACACATCCGGTATTAAGCGGTAATGCCTATAAAAACATAGAAAACAGTGTATTGGAAGAATTAGTGGTATGCGATACAATTCCTTTAAGGGGCGAATGCAGTAAAATTAAAGTAGTTTCTACCGATGAATTATTTGCCATTACAATACGTAATGCTTTTGAAAACAAAAGTATTAACAGCCTTTTTATGAGAAGCAGGATGGCGAATAAGAAATAAGCAGTCAGCAAAGGGCAGTTGGCAATTGTCCTAAGCCAATTGCCAATTGCCAATTGCCTGTTTTCCTCTATCTTTGCGCCTCATAAAAAAATTAATAAAATGAAATCAATTACAATCGAAGGACAACTGAGGACCGAAAGCGGAAAAAAAGCCACCCGCCAACTTCGCTCTCAGAAAATGGTGCCAGGTG
>JAYSTT010000648.1:0-12298 GCA_043719495.1 Ferruginibacter sp.
CCCCGTATTGCTAATGGTTTACTAAGAAGGGTGAGAGATTTTGCACAGGTTATTGGCAACGGAGTTATTGACTTAGGTATTACCGAGCATTCACTTAAAGCATTAAATGTAGATGCTTACGGTTTGGATGAAATGGATAACCGTATCTTATCAACTATTATAGAAAAATTTAAAGGTGGCCCGGTTGGTATTACAACTATTGCTACTGCTGTAGGCGAAGAACCCGGCACCATTGAAGAAGTGTACGAACCATTTTTAATACAGGAAGGATTTTTACAACGTACCGCACGTGGCCGGGAAGCAACGGAAAAAGCATATAAGCACTTAGGAAAAGTGCCGCACATTGGCGGCACTCAAAATAATTTATTTAATACTTAAAGCTTATTCTGTAACTACCAAACGAAAGCCATTTCCATGAATATTTACAATTTCAATGGCAGGGTCTTCTTTTAAATATTTACGCAATTTGGCAATGTATACATCCATACTGCGGCCATTAAAATACGTGTCACTACCCCATATTTTTTTCAATGCAATTTCACGGCTCAGCAAATCATTTTTGTATTCGCTCAGCATTTTCAGTAATTCATTTTCTTTTGGAGATAATACCTGCACCTTACCTGCAATGGTCAACTCACGTAAACGTGGATTAAAATGATAATTGCCTAAATCAAATTCGGCATTTACTTCTTCACGGTGCATTTCTTCATTACGTTTTAAAATGGCTTTTATTTTATGTAACAACACTTCGCTGTCAAAAGGTTTGGTAATATAATCATCGGCCCCTAATTTGTAGCCCTGTATAATATCGTCCTTCATGGTTTTAGCACTTAGGAAAAATAAAGGTACGTCAGGATTTACATCCCTGATTTCTTCTCCTAATGTAAATCCATCCATATTGGGCATCATTACATCTAATAAACAAATATCAAATTTCTCCCGCTGAAAAGCCGCTAAACCCAAGCGCCCATCTCTTTCCAGAATAACATCATAATCGTTCAATTCTAAATAATTTTTTAATACCATACCCAGGTTGGTATCATCTTCGCAAAGTAATATTTTGGGTTTTACTGCTTCCATATTTTATTAGTTTAATAGCAAATAAAATTAATTCATTTTTGATACAGCGAATATAGTGCCTAATTTTTTGTTAAAGGTAGATATTGTTTACCACAGCCTGCTTAAACAAAGAACTATTTTCTGATGTACTTATTATCAGTAAGCGTTTTTAAGAAACTAACTAAATCTTTCTTTTCATTATCAGTAAGGCCTAATGGTTTTTTTAAAGCATCATCCATATTGATGGAATTTGTTACCACTTTTGCAGGATCATTATAATACTCCATAACTTCTTCCAATGTTTTAAAGATGCCGTTATGCATATAAGGTGCTGTTACAGCAATATTACGCAGGCCTGGAGTTTTAAATTTCCCTTTATCGCTTTCCTTTTTTGTAAGCATATATAAACCGGCATCATTCAATTCCTTTTCGTTGTACAACCCAATATTTTTAAATTCATCGGTAGTAAAATCTTCCATGCGATGGCAGTCGAAACATTTTGCTTTATCGCCAACAAACAATTTTCTGCCACGTTCTTCAGCTGCTGTTAATTTTTTCAGGTTATTACTCCAGTCATCAAATTTACTATCTACCGTTTCTAAAGTTTGTTCGTAAGCAGCAAATGCTGCAGCTAAATTTTTTGATGAAGGTTTTTGTTTAAATATTTTTTGGAACAGATTTTTATATTCTGCAGACTGGTTTAATCTTTTAATTGCTTCATCAACAGGTAAGCCCATTTCATCAGGATTTTGTATAGGCATCAGCGATTGCTCTTCTAAGGAGGCGGCCCTTCCGTCCCAGAAAAAGTATGGCCGGTTCTTCATATTTAAAACCGATGGAGTATTTCTTTTTGTTAATTTTCCTCCTATCCCTACACTAAAAGCTACTGTATCGGCAAACGCATAGGCAGGGATATGGCAGCTGGCACAGCTTACCGAGGAATCATTAGACAGTATCTTTTCGGAGAATAATTTTTTGCCCAAACCAGCTTTCGTTCTTATTTCAATATTTTTTTCTTCAAACGAAGTGCTGATAAAAATAATGACCATAGCATTAAAAAACAGCAATAACCCTGATCTTTTCATGTTACAAATTTAGCCGGAATAAAAGAAAAATCATTTTAAACATATCGTTACAGGTTGTACCTTTCAAAAAATTTAAATAATGCCCAGTAAAGAAGCTTTCATACAGGCCATAAAAGATGGCTATACATTTAAAGGCGAATCAGTAAAAATTGGTTGTGCCGTTTTGGATGGCGAAGTGGTTGCCGAAGCAGGTATTAATCTTCCATTAAAAACAATGAACCGACACGGTTTAATTGCTGGTGCCACAGGTACCGGTAAAACCAAAACCCTGCAAATGATCAGTGAGTTTTTAAGCGATAACAGTGTGCCGGTTTTATTAATGGATATTAAAGGCGATTTAAGTGGAATTGCTGCCGAAGGAGCCAGCAACGATAAAGTAAAAGACCGTTATGCCAAACTAAGTATGGATTACAAACCAGCATTGTTTCCTGCAGAAATAATGACTTTAACCGGCCAAAAAGGTGTTCATTTAAGGGCAACTGTAAGTGAATTTGGGCCAGTGCTGTTGAGTAAAATTTTGGGTTTAAATGATACTCAGGGTGGCGTAGTGGCCATGATCTTTAAATATTGCGATGATAACAAATTGCCTATTCTGGATTTAAAAGATTTTATTAAAGTATTGCAATATGTAGGCGATGAAGGTAAAGTTGAAATTGAAAAAACCTACGGAAAAATTTCTACCACCAGCACCGGAACTATTTTGCGTAAAGTTATAGAGCTGCAGCAGCAAGGTGCTGATATTTTCTTTGGTGAAAAGAGTTTTGAGGTAGAAGATTTGATGCGAATGAGCGATGATGGCAGGGGGATGATAAATATTTTAAGGGTTACCGATTTGCAGGATAAGCCTAAATTATTTTCAACATTTATGCTGCAAATGCTGGCAGAACTTTATGCAATTTCCCCCGAAGAAGGTGATATAGATAAACCCAAGCTGGTACTATTTATTGATGAAGCTCATCTCATTTTTCAGGAAGCCAGCGAAGCATTACTACAACAAATTGAAACAATAATAAAATTAATACGCTCTAAAGGCATTGGTATTTTCTTTTGTACACAAAACCCCATGGATGTGCCTGCCAGTGTGCTGGGACAATTAGGTTTGAAAGTACAACATGCTTTAAGGGCATTTACCGCTGCTGACCGAAAAGTAATTAAACAAACTGCCCAGAATTATCCAGAAACAGCATTTTATAAAACAGAAGATTTAATTACACAATTAGGTATTGGAGAAGCACTGGTAACCATGTTAAATGAAAAAGGTATTCCCACGCCACTGGCACATGTAATGCTTTGTGCGCCACGCAGCCGCATGGATGTATTAACCGATGCAGAGATTGATAATATAACCGGTAAATCAAAATTAGTTGCCAAATACAATAAAGCCATAGACAGTGAAAGTGCGTATGAAATTTTAACTGCTAAATTGCAGGAGGCTGCAGAAAATTCAGTAACAGAAGAAAAAGCGAATGGCAAAAAATCAGCAAAGGAAGAAAAATCAACTTTAGAAAAAGTGGCTGATAATACCATTGTAAAAAGTATGGTGCGTACAGCAGGCAATACTATTGTGAGATCATTACTTGGCGCTTTAGGGTTAGGTGGAAGAAGCAGGTCATCAAAAAGTAAAAGCTGGTTTTAATACAGCTATAAACTCATCTTTTGACATTGATATACCTGAGCAGCTAGCCCAGTTTCTCCGGCTTTTTTGTTTATTATCTTTGCACATGTTTACAAAATTTTTTAATCATCGTTTTGGGCCCGTTGCTCTTGTAGCCCTTTTAGTTTGCACTATAAGTTTTATCACAAGAATAGTATTATTAATAAAGAGCTGGCCATCACTTGAAATAAATCTACTGAGTTTTATTGCGATTTTTTTTATTGGTTTTTTTTATGACCTTGTGGTAAGTGGCTTTTTTGCAATTCCGGTGGCTTTATATTGCTGGCTGATGAAAGATTCGATTTATCAGAAACGCTGGCATCGTATTCCGGTGTTTATTTTATTTTTTATCATTAGTTTGATTTTGTTGCTCAATGCAGGGGCAGAAATTACCTTTTGGGATGAGTTTAGTGTGCGGTATAATTTTATTGCAGTAGATTATCTTATTTACACTACTGAAGTATTAGGTAATATTTGGGAATCATATAATATTCCCCTTATTGGCAGTGGCGTTTTGTTAGCAACTATTGCTGTTGTAGTTTTAATACGAAAAAAAATTATTGCTTCGCAAAAGGTAAGTATGCGTTTTGCAAAACGAAGTATTTTCTTTCTTTTCTTTTTGCTGGTAACTGCAGCAGGATATTTTTTAGTAAACAACCGCTTTAAAAATTTCAGCAAAAATAATTATGTAAATGAGTTGAGTGGCAATGGCATCTACGAATTTGGAACAGCTTACTGGAATAATGAAATTGATTATAACCGTTTTTATGCAACGCAAAATGATACAGCCAATTTTAAAATTTTAAAAGAAATGTTGCAGGCACCCAACGCAACTTTCACTAATAATCCTTTAAGTATTGAAAGAATAATAAAAAATGATAGCCCTGAACATAAATGGAATGTAGTACTGATTAGTGTAGAAAGTTTAAGTGGCGATTATTTAAAATATTTTGGCAACAAAGAAAACATCACTCCTTTTTTAGATTCACTTATTCCGCACAGTATATTTTTTAAAAATTTTTATGCCAGTGGTACAAGAACGGTAAGAGGACTGGAAGCCTTGTCATTAGCTATTCCGCCAACTCCCGGACAGTCGATTGTAAGAAGGCCGGATAATGCTGACATGTTTACCATAGGCAATGTATTAAAGACCAAAAGATATGATGTTAATTATATTTATGGTGGCAATGCTTTTTTTGATAATATGGGTAAATATTTTGGAGGCAACGGATATACCGTATTAGATAAAAGGGATATCCCCGAAAAATATGTGCATCATACCACTGCATGGGGTATTGATGATGAAGGGGCATTTGACTATACTTTAGCACAATGTGATAAAAGTTTTACGGAAAGAAAACTTTTCTTTAATCATATTATGACGGTGAGTAATCACCGGCCCTATACTTTTCCTGATGGAAGAATTGATATTCCTTCCGCTACCCAATCCATTGAGGGGGGTGTAAAATATACAGATTATGCAATAAATAAATTTTTGATTGATGCCAGGAAAAAGCCCTGGTTCAATAATACACTGTTTGTAATTGTTGCCGACCATTGCAGCAAAAGTGCTGGCAAAACCGATTTACCTGTTAATCGTTATCATATTCCCTGCTTTATTTATGCCCCGGGGCTTGTTCAACCTGCCATTGAAAAACGCCTTACCAGCCAGATTGATTTAGCCCCAACTGTTTTGGGCATGCTGAATTTGAATTATACCAGCAGGTTTTTGGGATATGATCTTTATAAAACTCCGGAAGGCAGAGAAAGAGCTTTTATAAGTACCTATCAGGATATGGGATATATTAAAGATGGGAAATTGGTAATACTATCGCCCCAAAGAAAAGTTGAAACGTTTGAGCCTGACTTTATTTCGGGTTTCAACACTAAAATAGCCCCTGACCAGCTGCTTAAAAATGAGGCAATTGCATGGTACCAGGGAGCAAATTATTTGTTTAAAAGTGGGGGATACAAATTTACAAAACAGTAATTATTATCTTCATAAATAGCTGATTTACAGTTACTTTAATAATATAATTGTGTATGTTAAACCTGGTTGAATAAAGGCTTTGACCCTAAAATATTTAAAAAAAACTTTATAAAAATGTTGTTGATTCGTAGATTCCGCATTATCTTCGTTACGGTTTTTCATAGGATATTGGATTTTAAAGCGGGACTAGATTTCTATCTTGGTCCCTTTTTTATTTTTATACCCCACCCAATTGATTATTTGATGTTGAAACATTGGTAAAAGACACTAAAACAGGTGCTTAGAAAGATTAGATAAAAATATTCCCTTCTTTGTTTACTATAATTTTATTCTCAGCCTGTAGATAATTAATCACTTTCCAAAGCTTTTCTTTTTTTATGGCTTTTAAATGCTGTTGAATTTCTTTTACAGGCATTGGGGTATCTTTTACAAGCAGGAAAATTTCGGTTGAAATGTTTTCAAATTCCTCTTTGCTTATGATGATTAATTTAAGGGTTATGCAATTGTCGCATTTACCGCAATCGTTTGTAACAGCTGCATTAAAATAAGTTCCAATTAATTTACTTCTGCAGGCAGTGATATTATTTATATAATTTATTATTGCTTTAACCCGCTGCTCAAAGTTATTTTTTCGTTCCAGATAATTGACAGTGTTAACAGAGTAGCTGTCGGCATACATCCTGTTTTGTAACAGGGTTATTTGTGGTTTATCTTTTTGTGAGGTGTAAATAATAATGCCGTAATTATTCAGTTGATTCAATTCCTGTTTTAAAGTACCAATATCTTTCTTTAAAAATTTAGCCAACTGACTTTCATAAATCGTTGCTGGAAAATCAAAAATACCTTCATAGGAACGTAATAACCCTTTTATGACAGGTTCTAAATTGGGATGCATAATTTCAAACTCCATTAAATCATTTCTGTTAGCGGTAACTAAAATGCTGGCAGGTTTAAATACCATTTCATTAAAACTTAATACATCTTCCTGCTCTAAAACTTTAATGGCATAGGTAGTAGTAAGAAGATTTAATTTAAAAGCTGCAGTGAATGTTGCCATATCTAAATCGTAATTCATTCCTTCGCCGCTTCCAGCTGCTATTTGCAAATGATTCATTAAAGCGGCGTACACTTTCTTTATCTCTTCGTCTTTAGGAAAACGGATATCACTCTGCTTTTGCAAATCGTCCAGTTCTTTATTGCCGTATAATAAAACAGCATATGCTTTTTTGCCATCACGACCTGCTCTTCCAGCTTCCTGGTAATAATTTTCTATACAATCAGTCACATCATAATGCACTACCACCCTTACATCGGGTTTATCAATGCCCATACCAAAAGCATTGGTACAAACAATTACTCTTATTTTGTTTTGTATCCAGCTTTCCTGTTTTTTATTTCTTTCTTCGTTATTTAATCCGGCATGATAAAAATCTGCATTAATAGTATTCATCCTCAGCAGATCGGCAATTTCTTTTGTATGTTTTCTGCTTTTGCAATATACTATTGCGGTTCCGGGTACATTTTTTAATATTTCCAATAATTTATTTTGTTTGGAGGCAACATTAAAAACACTATAAGAAAGATTAGGTCTTTCGAATGACTGCTGAAAACGCTGATGCGTTTTTCCAAACAACAATTTTTCGCAAATATCGTCCTGTACAATTTTGGTGGCAGATGCAGTTAAGGCTAAAACAGGAACACCGGGTAATAAATCCCTGAGCTTAGCAATACGCAGGTACGGTGGCCTGAAATCGTATCCCCATTGAGAAACACAATGGGCTTCATCTACTGCCAACAAGCTTATATTCATGGCAGGCAGGTATTCTAAAAACAAATTAGTTTCTAATCTTTCTGGAGAAACGTATAAGAATTTATAATTGCCATAAGCTGCATTTTGCAACGTTTTCTTTACTTCAATAAAACTCATGCCACTATAAACTGATAATGCATTAATGCCTTTTCTTTTCAAATTTTCTACCTGGTCTTTTATTAATGCAATAAGCGGACTAACTACTAAACACAATCCATCTTTAGCCAGGGCGGGTACCTGAAAGCATATAGATTTGCCTCCGCCAGTTGGCAGCAATGCCAAAGCATCTTTGCCTTCCAGCACTGCATTAATAATTTCTTCCTGCAGCGGACGAAAAGTTTCATAACCCCAGTATTGTTTTAGTATTTCCTGAGCAATCAAAAGCAAATAATTTAGCCTGAAATTAAATTACTTTTTTGTAATTCAGCCGTATAGAATTTATAGCCAGCACTACATCACTAAAACCCATTGCCAGTGCTGCAATGCCGGGATGCAGAAACCCCATTGCAGCTACAGGGATAGCCACTACATTGTAAATAAATGCCCAGAACAAATTTTCTTTAATAGTAGTAAAAGTATGTTTCCCCAATCCCAAGGCTAATGGTAAATGTTTTATGCCATTATTGGTTAATACTACCTGTGCTGTTTGCATCGCTAATTGCGACGCATCCGAAACAGATATACCAATGCTGGCTTTTGCCAATGCCGGCGCATCATTAATACCATCGCCTATCATTGCAACCGGAGATGCGGTATTTAACTGCTCAATTATTTTCAATTTTTCTTCAGGGTTTTTTTCGGCATACACTTCATCAATACCAACTGCAGCAGCAAGTTTATTACATCTTTCTAAACTATCGCCACTCAATAAAATGGTTTTAATTTTTTTTGAGTGCAGATATTTAATAACATCAATGGATTCTTCTCTTATCTCGTCTTCCATATCAAACCATCCGGCTAACCTGTTATTTTTTATAAGATATGCAGTGTGAGTTGATTCATTAGAATAAGCCCCAGCAATTTTATAAGAACCCAACTCATAAATATTACCCTCTTTATCTTCGGCCTTAATACCAAGGCCTTTTATTTCTTCAATTTTTTTCCAATTGATGGGATTATTTATTTTCCATTCAACGGTTATCGCTTTTGCAATGGGATGGTTGGAAAATTTCTCCATGGAGAAAACCAATCTTTTAAATTCATCTTTATCAAAATCTTTGCATTCAATATTCGATATTGTTAATAGCCCCTTAGTTAAAGTACCTGTTTTATCAAAAACAACAGTTGTAATATTTTTAAATAATTCAAGGCTTTTAGCATTGCGGAAAAGGATACCTTTTTTTGTTGCCCTGCCTAAACCAACTGCAATTGCTGCAGGCGTTGCCAACCCCATTGCACAAGGGCAGCTGATTACCAGTACTGCAATGCCCCGCATTAAAGATTGTGTTGCAGAAATATCAAAAGCAAAATAATTAATTAAAAAAGCGAGTACTGCAATACTTATTACCACAGGTACAAATACGGCACTTATTTTATCGGCCAGTTGTTGAATGGGTGGTTTTTCACCTTGTGCCTGTTTTACTAAATTTAAAATATTACTCAGTACAGTATCTTTTCCAACCGCAGTTACCTGGGCTTTAACAGTGCCATCAGTAAACAGGCTTCCCCCAATTAATAAATCCTTTTTTTGTTTGTGAATGGGCTTGCTCTCGCCTGTTAACAATGCTTCACTTACATAAGCCTCACCCCATAAAATTTTACAGTCAGTAGGTACCTGCTCTCCGGATTTTATTAAAATTAAATCGCCGGTGTGCAGTTTGATATTCTCAACCGGAAAAATTAATTCTTTATGTTCTTCATCAAAAGCAATCATATTAGCCATCACTTTTTGATTGCCGGCTAATTTATTTAATTCTTTTTGTGTTGTAGAAACGGCTTTATGTTCTATCCATTCGCCTAAAAAAACCAGTGTTATAATTGTTGCAGTGGTTTCATAAAAGATATAATCCATTCCATAATTACCCAGCGTACCAATTAAACTGTAGACAAATGCTGCCAAAGAACCTATGGCAATTAATACATTCATGTTAGGTATACCACGACGAAGGCTTTTAACAGCACTCACTCCAAAATAACTCATGCCCACAAAAAATACCGGTAAACAAATGGCCAGCTGTATCCATGGGTTCATCAAAAAATGAATATGCCAGGGCAGCATGTGCAACATCAAAATCAGTGTAAATGGAAGGCAGAAAAGAAAGCGTTGTAAATGGTTGGAGAAAAATTTAATTTGCTGTTTGTGGTTTGCTGGTTGGGATTGATCGTTTATTACATGATAACCCAAATCCTCAATTCCTTTTGATAACTCATCTTTTGTCCTGCCTTCATTCAATTCAAAACTTACATCTCCCCCAATAAAATTCACTTTTACATCTTTCAACCCTTCTTTCTGTAAATATTTGTTGATGGTTAAGGCACAGTTAGTGCAGGTCATTCCTTCTACTTTCCAGTCTACTTTTTCCATGGTACAAAATTATTTATTGTATTTGTTACCTAATTACTAATGAAGGAAAATATCTTTGCAACATGGAGGTAATTTTTAAGTTGGAAAATATACGGGAGACTGCTGAAAATTTTTTAGCAGCTGCTGGCACTAATAAGGTACTGGCTTTTCATGGAGAAATGGGTGCAGGTAAAACAACCTTCATTCATGCACTATGTGAAGCAATGGGTGTAAAAGGAACCATATCCAGCCCTACTTTTTCTATAATTAATCAATATATTTCAGCATCCGGAAAATCTATTTACCATCTGGATCTGTACCGGCTTAAAGATGAGAATGAAGCTATCAATGCAGGTGTGGAAGATTGCTTTTATTCTGGTAACACCTGCCTGGTGGAGTGGCCGGAAAAAGCTCCGAGTATTTTTCCTGATGGCACAATACATCTTACCATTTCATTTATAGATGACAATACAAGAAAACTCAGTTTTAATTTGTAATTTGAGTGCTGCAAAAATTATTCATTAACTAATTTTCAATTTATTTATCGTGGCTACGTCAAGACCTTTTGTATCTCCTTCCTTTACTTACGAAACCTTAGAAGAAACCTTAGATATAAAACCTAAGGGTGCTGAGTTATTTATAGGCATCCCTAAGGAAACTTCTTTTAGCGAAAACCGTATTGCCCTTACTCCTGAAGCTGTTGGTGTAATGGTAGCAAACGGGCACAGGGTAGTGGTGGAAACAAAAGCCGGAGATGGTGCCAGTTATACAGATACTGATTATAGTGAAGCTGGTGCTAAGATTGCACATGATAAAAAAGAAGTGTATGAATGTGACATTCTGGTAAAGAGTGCACCTGTTAGTGAAAGTGAATGCGAATTACTGAAGTATGGGCAGTATATTATTTCCCCGATACATTTGGCAGTAATGCAAAGAGAGATTTTACAGAAAATGATGGATAAAAAAATTACGGCGCTAAGTTTTGAAAATTTAAAAGATGATAGCGGTCACAATCCCATTGTACGGAGCATGAGTGAAATTGCAGGAAGTGCTGTAATGTTGATTGCCGGCCAATACTTAAGTA
Organism: Ferruginibacter sp.; assembly: GCA_043719495.1. GTDB lineage: Bacteria > Bacteroidota > Bacteroidia > Chitinophagales > Chitinophagaceae > Ferruginibacter. The sequence continues at coordinate 11,186 of JAYSTT010000648.1, forward strand.
ATGCCAATAATGGTAAGGGTGTTTTAGTAGGAGGTATAAGTGGAATACCGCCAACAAAAGTTATCATTATTGGGGCTGGCATTGTAGGTGAATATGCGGCAAGAACAGCTTTGGCAATGGGGGCCAGTGTAAAAATATTCGACAATAGTATTTACCGGCTGAAAAGGTTACAAAACAATATTGGCGGCAGGTTATGGACCTCTGTTATTGAACCTAAAATTTTAGCCAAGCAATTAAAGACCTGTGATGTTGCCGTTGGAGCTTTAAGCAGCTCGGCCGGGCGAACACCTATTGTAGTTACAGAAGAAACCGTAAGCAGTATGCGGCCCGGCAGTGTTATTGTAGATGTGAGTATTGACCGCGGCGGCTGTTTTGAAACCAGCCAGGTAACCACCCATGAAAAACCCGTGTTTAAAAAATACGATGTAATACATTATTGTGTACCCAATATACCCAGTGGATTTGCCCGTACTGCAAGCCAGGCCATAAGTAATGTATTGATGCCTTTATTACTGGAAACCGGGGAAGATGGCGGCATAGATAATGTGATCTGGTATAAAATAAATATCCGCAGTGGGATTTATTTATTTAAAGGCAGCCTTACTAATTTTTATTTAAGCGAAAGATTTGATTTAAAATATACCGATTTGAATTTGCTGATAGCGAGCAGGAGGTAAAATATCGTAGAGGGTTGCCAACCTTTGCAAAAGCATTATAAAAAGAACTGTAAGTATAAAGGTTGCCAACCCTATTCCAATTACCTGCTAATTTTAAACCTTGTTGGAGAAAATTGTAATTTTATAATTGAAATGTAGTATATGAGCAGCGCAATACCTAAGGGAGATAGAAAATACAGCTTTGCTGAGTATATGACAATGGAGGAAATCAGTGTGGAAAAACACGATTTTTATTATGGGGAAATTTTTGCTATGGCTGGTGCTACTGCCAATCACCACCAGATTGGCCAAAATATTAATGCAGCTTTAATAAACAAATTTAAGCCAGATGGCTGTTTTATTAGCTTGGAAGCTGTAAGGCTTGAACTGCTGGAAGAAAATTTTTATTTGTACCCTGATGTTTTTTTAACCTGCGATGAAAAGGATAAAAAGAATA
>JAYSTT010000649.1:0-5115 GCA_043719495.1 Ferruginibacter sp.
TTTACTAATTGCACTGCTTCGTCAACTGAAACTGTAACAGAATCGGAACGGCTGCCTAAACTGCAATTTAGCTTGGGCGGCTTAAATTTTTGTACAGTGGCTTCTTTTGGTTTAGTAGTGGGCTTTTGTGCAATGATTGCAGTTGTAAGCCCTAAAAAGTACAATAAAATAAGGCTGTTTTTAAGCACTGGAATTGTGGTTTTTTGTAAGAACGAATTTAGATACAAATTAGTATTGAACCACTTTCAATTCTGTTAATGTTTAAACCAATTTAGTTAAGCGCCTGCTAATCCCCACTTTACTCATCTTTTTCCTGGTAATAATTATCTTATTTAATAAAAATACTAACAACAAACGTTTGCATAAAAAACTGGGTATAGTTTTTATCCTTTATATTTTTTGCAAAAAATAAAAAAATATATATTTGAAATTAATATCAGCAAATGTTTATGCAACTAAATCAAGTTAATACCAGTCATAAGAGTTTAATTTAAAAATTATATATTATTATGAAGAGTTTTTTACACTTTTTTTCAAAAAAAACAAAAAAATTATTACTTACGCTTTTTATTACCTTGCTAAGTATTAACTGTTTTTCCCAAATTCAGTTAAGTTTTACCGGCATACCAACAGTTACCGGAACCCCTGGTGCAGTAGGTGCCAAATACACTTATGCAAATGTTGGCAGTGTTGGCCCTGTAATTATTAAAGCCGAAATAAATATTGTTGCTATTACAGGCGGTGCTGTACTTGCCAACATTGATGGCACAGCAGCAGGTAGTGCTAATGCATGGCAGCCCATTATTAATGGTTCTCAAACTTCGGGTAATTGCTGGGGCATAGAGTTTTTAATTGATTTTTTTGATGCAGGTACAAGCTTGCCACTAACTTTAAGTTCGTTTAAAAGCAGCGGTGTGGATATTGATGGTGACGGAGGTACTTTACGGGAGTACAATACATTTTACAGCCCCAGTGCTTACACTGTTGAAAACCCCACCAGCCTTACCATTACAAATTTGTCTGGTAATTATGAGTTTAAATCGCCACAAACACAATATCCTGGTATAGCATTAACCCAAACAAATGTGGCGGTAACATGCCTTTATAATGTTAGGTCAAGTGTTCAGTTACTAATTGGGTCATGTTGTGTGGCTGGTGCTTGCACAGCTACAGGTACTAACAGGCTTCATTCAATTAATTTTTTTGATGCAATCCCTTATACAAGTGGTACAACTTTACCAGTTAAGCTTACAAGTTTTTCTGCCACTAAATTATTGCAGGGAAATTTAATAGCGTGGAAAAGTGCAGAAGAGATTAATCTGTCTAAATATATTTTACAATATAGTAGTGATGGAATAAATTTTATTGATTTTGCCAGTATTAATTCTACAGGGAGTAATACCTCTTATTCATTTGTTGATAATACCAGCAGGTCTTCTGCCATTACTTATTATCGTTTAAAATCTATTGATACCGATGGACGAACAGCATTAAGTAATATTTTAGTAATTAAAAATGATAAAATATTAATAAATAATATTACTGCAACTCCAGGCCCTTTTAAAAAAGACTTTAATATTACTTTACAATCCAATGCAAATAGGATGGTGGATTTTCGGATAATAAATATGGACGGTAAAACTGTAAAATCTATTCGCCAAAATGTGGTTAAAGGCACCAATATTTTCCTTGTAGAAAATAATTCAACCTTACCCTCAGGAGTGTATTTGTTACTGGCTGTTTCTGAGAATGGGGTTATAGCTAAAACTAAAATAGTAAAACAATAATAAATTTACTCCGGCAAATATTTTTATGCTGTTATTTTATAAATTCCATTGGCGGCTGGCCACTGGAATTTTTTTTATAAAGAGGCCAGACTTTCTTCAATAGCTTTTATCCTGCTTAAGGCATCAGCTTTCTTTTTTTGCTCCAGTGCCAACACTTCGGGCTTGGCATTGGCTACAAATTTTTCGTTGTTTAATTTTTTTTCTACAGATAAGAGAAAGCCTTTTTGATGTTCCAGGTCTTTTACTAAATCATCTTTCTGGCTGCTGGTATTAATGGGCTGTTCGGATTCGATATAAAATTTATCATTACCAATTACTGCAGAAATACAATTATTTACTTTATCATTTACATACAAAATAGCTTTTGCATTTAACTGCTTGGCTAAAATACTTTCTATAGATTGATAAGTTGTTGCAATTGCAGTTTGAATATGCAACTGAATCTGTTCTTTAGGTTTAATTTGATTTTTATTTCTTATATCACGTATGCCGGTGATTACCTCTTTCAATAAATCACCCTGAATTAGAATTTGCTGATCTGCTTTTTTAAATTCACTTAATTGCTTTACACATAAATCATCATTCCTTTCTTCCAGCAAATGATATATTTCTTCTGTAACAAAGGGCATGTAGGGATGGAGTAATTGCATTAACTCAGTAAAGAATGTAATGGTCTTTTTATAAATCGCTGCTTCAATCGGTTGTTCAAAACCGGGCTTTACCCATTCCAGATACCAGCTGCAAAAGTCATTCCATATTAAACTGTAAATAGTTTTTAATGCTTCGCTAAGTCTAAACTGTTTCATTAAACCATCAACTTCGGATTTTACTTCGTTCAATCTGTTCTCAAACCAGTGAAGGGCAAAGTTGTTAGTTGATAGTTGGCCGTTGTTAGCAGATGCATTACTGTCATCTATCATCTCAATACTATCAGCTTGCCTTCCTTCCCACATCTTCACCAGCTTCAGCGCATTCCACAATTTGTTATTAAAATTTCTGCCCTGTTCCAAACTGCTTTCATCAAACAATAAATCATTTCCTGCAGGCGAAGCAATCATAATTCCAAACCTTGTAGCATCGGCACCGTATTGGTCAATCAATCCTAGCAAATCAGGAGAGTTGCCCAATTGCTTACTCATCTTCCTGCCTTGTTTATCCCTAACCATGCCGGTAAAGTAAACATCTTTAAAAGGTATTTCTTTTTTGTATTCGTAACCCGCCATTATCATTCTTGCTACCCAAAAAAAGAGAATGTCTTGCCCGGTTACTAAAGTGGTAGTGGGGTAGTAGTACTCAATTTCATTATTGCCAGGATTGCTAATGCCTTTAAACACTTCCATCGGCCACAGCCAGGAGGAGAACCAAGTATCCAATACATCTTCGTCCTGTTTAATATCCTCAATTTTTACTTTTGAATTTTTACTTTTGAATTGCTCAGCGGCTTCTTCTTTTGATGCAGCAACTTCACAATTACCTTCCTCATCATACCATGCAGGTATCTGCTGACCCCACCAAAGCTGGCGGCTGATACACCAGTCTTTAATATTACCTAACCAATGGCTATAAGTATTTTTTAATTTGGCCGGATGAAATTGTATCGTATCATTCATCACCGATTCTAAAGCTTTCGGATTTTTTGCCATGAATTTTTGCATGTTGATAAACCATTGCATAGATAGTCTGCTTTCTATAACAGCACCTGTTCTTTCGCTGGTGCCTACCTGGCCTTTGTAATCTTCTGTCTTTTCAATTTGTCCTAATGCTGTAATATCTTTTACAATTTTTTTGCGTAATGTAAAACGATCAATGCCGTTATAAGACAAAACAAGTTCAGATGGGTTATCGGCCAATAATTCTGCAGCAGTAAATTTTCCCGTAGCATCTAAAGTATCAATGGCTTTTAGGTTGTGCTTTATGCCCAGGATATTATCATTCTTATCATGCGCAGGTGTAATTTTTAAAGCCCCGGTACCAAAATCTGCAGTTACATAGTCATCTACAATAACCGGAATCTTTCTGTTAACGATGGGAACGATAACTTCTTTACCAACAAGATTGGTATATCTTTCATCTGTGGGGTTTACACAGATGGCCACATCGCCTAAAATAGTTTCAGGCCTTGTAGTAGCAACAGTAATGCTGCCACTGCCATCCACCAATGGATAGCTTACATAATATAATTTTGAATCTACCTCTTTAAAAATTACTTCTTCATCGCTTAATGCAGTCTGGCTTACCGGATCCCAGTTTACCATTCTTTTACCCCGGTAAATCAATCCTTTGCCATACAAGTCAACAAAAATTTTTATTACTGCTTTGTAATAATCATCATCCATGGTAAAGGATGTTCTGTTCCAATCTAAACTGCAACCGAGTTTTTTTAATTGCTGTAAAATAATGCCGCCATATTTCTCTTTCCATTCCCAGGCATAGCTTAAAAAATCTTCCCTGGTTAAAGAGGATTTAGTAATGCCGCACTCTCTTAACATCGCTACTACTTTTGCTTCGGTAGCAATTGAAGCATGGTCGGTACCCGGCACCCAGCAGGCATTTTTGCCTTCCATTCTTGCACGGCGTACTAAAATATCTTGTATAGTATTATTAAGGCAATGCCCCATGTGTAATACCCCCGTTACATTGGGTGGTGGCATTACAATAGTGTAGGCTTCCCTGCTGTCGGGAGTACTGTTAAAATAACCTTTATCCAAACTATGCTGGTACCATTTTGCGTCAATAGCGGCAGGCTCAAAATTTTTAGTCAGTTCCATTTTGTTGCTTCTTTTCTACATTTAATAATTACCGGGCTGCAAATGTACAAAAAAGCAGGCGAGGGGAGAAGCACTGACAAAGCTATTATTATTGTTCAATTTAATTACGCCGATAGAAAAATGTTCAATAATCAATGCTCAAATAAAACCCTTAGCTTAAAAACTGCATAGTTGAAAATTGAGCATTGTACATTGATTATTGAACATTTTATTTCTATTTGAACTTATTACCTTTGCACCCTAAATGTTTTGTTTTATGAAAGAAGTTTATATCATATCTGCGGTTCGTACACCAATAGGCAGTTTTGGTGGGACGTTAAAAGATTTTTCTGCAACTAAATTAGGTGCCGTTGCTATAAAAGGTGCATTAGAAAAAGCAGGTGTAAAACCTGAATTGGTAAACGATGTATTGATGGGTTGTGTAATTCAGGCCAATCTTGGGCAGGCTCCGGCAAGGCAGGCAGCTAAATTTGCCGGCTTACCAAATGAAGTAAATTGTACAACCATTAATAAAGTTTGTGCCAGCGGGATGAAGGCAATAGCTCAGGCCGTACAAAGTA
>JAYSTT010000650.1:0-5112 GCA_043719495.1 Ferruginibacter sp.
CTAAAATATTTTGCCAGCATCATCACAGCAGTTGTACCAGCGGCATCGTCATTAGCGCCGTTATAAATACTATCCATATTTTTATCAGGCTTGCCAATACCCAAATGATCGTAATGGCCACTAAAAACAACATACTCATCTTTTTTACCTGTACCGGGTAATACACCCACTACATTTTTAAGACGTTGTTCTGTTAATTGATTTTGTATATGTAAATTAATTGCAGCGGGGTTAAGATTAGCAGTTAAAATAAATACCTGTGAAACTGCCGATTGAAATTTTGCATTGCCAGCAAATCGCTGCATTCCTTTAAAACGCCTTGTATGAGCAGTATCCACCAGTATCAGTAAATTTTTTTCAGTATCAAAAAGAGGGAAAACAATTTTATTAAAATCATCTTCTTTTTTTACTACTACCACTTCGTAATCTTTTAAAGAAGTAATGTTAATTTCAGCCTGAGTGGTATTAGCCGCAACGTTAATTATATTTAACGAGTCATTATCCAGCATGCCATTAATTGTTGCAGGTTTAGCTTTTATCATAGCAAATTCCTGAAAGTAAGATTTGCTGCCATTAAAAAACTGCAATTTACTTTTCCCGAATTCTTCAGCAATAAAATCAGCAGCTTTATCAATACCGGGCGTAAAAGTTTTGCGGCCCTGCATATCATCTGCCGAAAGTATTTTTTCAATCCTTTCCACCTCAGCAGCGTTTATTATTTTATCAATGTTTTGCGAAGCAGCAGCAAAACCGCACAATACCAATGCCGATGAAAACAACAACTTGTTTAATAACATGTAAATAATTTAAAAGGTGAAATATACAGATGAAGTAACAATCTTAAAAACTATCAACCATCAACTATCAACCATCAACTCCTTACAGGCTCATCATCTCTTTAAATTTTACTGCCTGCCTGCGGCTGACTTCTATTTTTTCGCTGCCATGCAATTCTAATAAAAGCCCTCCGTTAAAATAGGGTTCTATTTTTTCAATCATACGGAGGTTTACAATATGCTTACGATTTGCACGGAAGAAAACTTTTTCATCCAGCCTTTCTTCCAGTGCATTTAACGATTTTAAAATAAGTGGTTTGTTGCTGCCAAAAAATACTTTGGCATAATTGCCTACACTTTCGAACAAACGTATTTCGCCCAGTTTTACAAACCAGCAGCGTTCGCCATCTTTTACAAAAATCTGGTCGGCTTCGGTTAACATACCACGGTTAATGCCGGCCATAGTTGCTGCCAGTTCTTTTTCTTCGGCCTGTTGTAATTTATGTAAAGCATCGGCTAAGCGTTTTGGCTCCACCGGCTTCATTAAATAATCCAAAGCGTTTACTTCAAAAGCTTTTAAGGCAAATTCATCGTAAGCAGTTGTAAAAATTACATGAGGGGCTTTTTCCAGTTCCTGCAGCATGTCAAAGCCGGTTTTGCCCGGCATTTGTATATCTAAGAAAATAAGATCCGGCGAAAGATTTTCTATTTTTTCCAATCCTTCATTGGCATTGGCAGCTTCACCAATAACTTCTATCTCCGGAAAATCGAGTAACAGTTTTTTTAATTCATTTCTGGCCAATCGTTCATCATCAATAATAATAGCCTTCTGCATAATGGTAATTTTTATTAAAAATATTAAATAGTAACAGGCATTGTTACTTTGCTTTCAACCATATTGTTCCCCATATCTTTAATTTCAAAATGTGCCTTACCCTGGTATAAAAGATTCAGCCTGTCTTGGGTGCTTTTAATGCCAAAGCCATCGCCATTACCATTAATATAACCGTTTAGCTTGCCGGTATTTTGTACCAGCAATTCAAGGTTGTCACCTTTAAAATCTGATGCTATCCGTACTTTACCTCCATTTACCAGTTTGCTGATACCGTGTTTAATTGCATTTTCTACAATGGTTTGCAGCATCATTGGCGGCACTTGTTGCCCCAGTGTATCCGGGTCAATATCCATTTCTACTTTCAGCCTTTCTTCAAAACGCATATGCTCTAAAGCAAGGTAATCTTTTACAATATCTAATTCTTTTTCTAAAGTAACTGTTTCAGATTTTTCGGCCTGCATACTGCTGCGTAAGATATTACTCAGTTCAGTAATGGCCCTTCTTGCCCTTTCGGGATTCTCATCAACCAATGCCCTTATACTGTTTAAGGAATTGAATATAAAATGAGGATTGATATGTGATTTGATAGTTTTTAATTCCAGTTCTTTAACAGTGCTTTCTAATTTTAATTTATCCAGCTGATCTTTACGGTTTCTGTCTACATAATGATAAACGATATAAGTTAAAAACCATAAAGCCATCAAAAAAATATTTTGATAAATTCCAAACAAATCTGTTTTGTCCTCATGTTTCCATTCGCCTTTAGTATTTCTGTACCAGCCGGTACTTTTCTTAATATCAGATATTGTTTTAAGGCCTAAAGAATCTTTTAATGGCGATGTACTGTAATAGGCTACTTTATCCAGGCCTGCGCTTGTTTCAGTATTTTTGGCTTTATCTAACTTATATTTAAGGATGTAATTATCAAAAGAAAAAGGCGTATTGTGTTCTATTGCATTTCCGCCATAATATAACAGCACACTTGTTGCACTTATACCAATTATAAATAGACTAAGAATTTTGTTAAAAGAAAATTTAAGCCAGTTTGTTTTTTTAATGATTGTTCTTAAAATATGGGTGCATATTATTCCCGACGTTAAAAAAATACTTAAACTGATAATGTATTCATTTTCGCCGCCGTGTTGAGAAAATTGTTCCCCAAAAACAATTAGGTTAAAATAGATATGTAAAATGCCGAAGATACCCCATCCAAATATTTGACACAACCAATATCGTACGTTTGATTTACCCATAATGCAAATGTAATTCCCAATATAGTGAAATTACGGTGTGTTTTGATTAATGGCTAAATGATGGTGTGGGAGGTTATGTGAGTAGTATTATTACAATAAACTTGCATTTGTATAATTTTTTAGCCATATTGTGCAACCATTTGTGAGCGGTTTCAATCTAAACCGTATTAACTTAAAATCTAAAAACAATTAACATGTCATTTAATCTTATCGATGCTGTAAAAGGCCTTTTCACCAATGAATTGGTTAGTAAAGCAAGTTCTTTTTTAGGCGAAAGCGAAACAGGTGTTTCTAAAGCCATAGGAGGCATTATACCAACCGTTTTAAGCGGATTAATCAGCAAAACTTCATCTCACGAAGGTGCAGGTGCAGTTGCACAAATGGCGGATGAGCATAGTAACTCTGGCATACTAGGTAACTTAGGTAGCTTTTTTGGAAACGATGGTGGTAGCCTTTTGAGTAAGGGTGCTGGTTTATTAGGCGGTTTGTTTGGTAATAAATCGGATGGTATTACCAGCCTTATTTCAAATTTTTCTGGATTAAAATCCTCATCAATAACTTCTTTATTAAGTATGGCGCTTCCTGCTGTATTAGGCTTAATTGGTAAGCACTCAACCGGTGGCGCAAGTGGCATAGCTTCTTTATTAAGCAGCCAAAAAGATAATATTGCCGCCGCAATGCCTGCTGGTTTAAACCTTAGTAGTGTTTTGGGTAACCTGGGTGGTTCTGTTACCAATATTGCTTCAGAAGCAAAGGCAACTGCTACACATTATGCAACAGAAACCGAAGAAAAATCGGGTGGTGCAATGAAATTCTTATTGCCTTTGCTTTTATTAGTAGTTGCTGTAATGTTTGCCTGGTATATTTTTGGAAAAGGTTGTAATAAAACTGCTGAGGTTGCTGCTGATGGGGGCAATTCAATAAAAGAAAAAACTGAAGAAGTTGTTGGCGATATTAAAAATACTGTTGCCACGGTAGTTGGTAAAGTAGATAGCTTAACAGGCGATTTTATGTACGATTTGGGTAAAAATGTTTCTATTGATTTACCAAATGGTGCTGGTAAATTAGAAGTGGGTGAAAACTCTACCGAAAATAAATTATATCAATTTTTATCTAATCCTGCTTCGGTAATTGATACAGTAAAAGGTAACTGGTTTGAATTTACGAATGTGAAATTTAAAACTGGCAGCTCCGATATTACAGATGCATCAATGACGCAATTAAAAAATATGGTTGCAATAGCTAAAGGTTATCCAACTGCACAATTTAAATTAGGTGGTTATACAGATAATACTGGTAATGCTGCAGCAAATGTTACTTTGTCTCAAAAAAGAGCTGATGCAGTGGTGGCAATGTTAAAGAAAATGGGAGCAGCAACTGCTTCGCTTGTAAGTGCAAAAGGCTTTGGCCCTGAGTGGCCAATAGGTGATAATGCAACTGCAGAAGGAAGAGCACAAAACCGCAGGGTGGCAGTAAATGTAAAAGCAAAATAAATTTCAAGCATAAGAAAAAAGGGCCTCCGTTTTTTAGCGGAGGTTTTTTTTATGCCATCATGTTTAGTAATTTATAATTAGTTTTACAATATTGATAAAATGCACAATGGAAAATCCCAATTTAAATAACGAAACAGAATTTGCAGATAAAGAATTTGAAAATACCATCAGGCCATCGGCTATAAATGATTTTAGCGGGCAAAGCCAGATTATAGAGAATATTACCATTTTTATTAAGGCTGCCAAACTTCGTGGCGAGGCATTGGATCATATTTTATTTCATGGCCCGCCGGGATTAGGTAAAACAACTTTAAGCAGAATTGTAGCCAATGAACTGGGTGTAAGTATTAAAGAAACCAGCGGCCCGGTAATTGAAAAACCCGGCGACCTTGCAGGGTTACTCACCAATCTGGAACCCAATGATGTGTTATTTATTGATGAGATACACCGCCTGAGTACCGTGGTGGAAGAATATTTATATGCCGCAATGGAAGATTATCGTATTGATATAATGATTGACAGTGGCCCCAATGCAAGAAGTGTACAACTGAACTTAAACCCATTTACCTTAATTGGCGCTACTACAAGAAGTGGTTTATTAACTGCACCGCTGCTTAGCAGGTTTGGTATTAAATCCAGATTGGAATATTATGATGCCAGCACTTTAAAAAATATTATTCTTCGCTCTTCCAAAATATTAGGAACAAAAATTACCAGCGATGCTGCGGCAGAAATATCGGGCAGAAGCCGGGGCA
>JAYSTT010000066.1:0-4354 GCA_043719495.1 Ferruginibacter sp.
ATCTTCATAAGCGGTATCAAAATATTTTACAGACTCTTCTTTGGGCAGGTAAAAACATTTTATATGAGCCTGACGGTATCGTGGTGCAAACACCCTGCAGTTTTCATTAAATACACTTGCCTGGTACAGTATGGTTGAGTTATCTGTTTTTTTGTTTATATCTGCATCATCAATTGTTGCATTCCAACGTTCATCATTTTTATTTGTAAGTGTTGTGGGGTGAAGAAAAAAAACATCAACATTTGTGTCGGCATTGTTATGAGAGCGTAAAGGTTTTGGCACACTGTCGCTGGCATCTTTCTTCCATGGATGAGCAGCCCAGTAATTTAAATTACTATAATCGGGTTTATTATCAATACTTTTAAACAGATAAGGAGAATAGGAAGAATAATTTTTCTTACTGCACGATAAAAATGGACTTATAATTATAAGTGACAAAAAAATATTGCTAATACTGCGCAATAAACAATAAGTTTTGTAATTTTTCATAAACAAATCTACATTCGTTAAGTTTAAATATAAGATATATGGCAATTCCTTCAGCGGATTTAGCAGATTTTTTGAGCGGCAACCCTTTACGAAAAACGGCATTTGTTCAGGAACTGGGTAATGCTTATGATAAAATAGGTTTCGTTGCAGTAAAAAATCATGGAATACCCTACGGCCTGCAAATATTAACTAAACAAAATAAATATGTTGCTGTTACCTCTTTACCAGACCAAGTAGTAGTAAATGTTAGTGATATGCTGCAAAGGTTTACTAACAATAAACTATGCAGTAATACCCATCGTGTGGTAAATCCAGCTAAAGAATTATGGCACACTTCTCGTTTTTCAATACCCTTTTTTCTTCACCCCAAAGGAAGTATGAGCCTTAGGTGTTTGGATAGTTGTAGTGATACTAAACACCCTAAACTATATCCTGACGCAACCGCTGGAGAATATTTAGACGAACGCCTTATAGAAATAGGATTAAAAAAGTAACAAGCACCATTGAAACTTTTACGACACATACCTTTTTTAAAAGCAGTTTTCTTGCACAGTATAACTGCTTTTGGCGGTCCACAGGGCCATATGGGCATGATGATGAAAACTTTTGTTGATAAAAGAAAGGATGTTACCAAAGAGGAGTTAATGGAATATATTTCTTTTTGCCAGCTTTTACCTGGTGCCTCTTCCACACAAACACTTACGCTTATTGGATTTAAACGTGGCAGGGTACCCCTAGCTGTTTTAACCTTAATTATCTGGATATTACCAGCCTGTTTTTTGATGGGAGGTTTGTCTTTTTTAGTTACCAGTATTGGCAAAGAAAATCTAAATACCAGTATCTTTCAGTTCATTCAACCTATGGCAATTGGGTTTTTAGCCTATGCTGCTTTTAAGGCATTTAAAATTTCTGTTAATAATTTCATTACTCAAATAATAATGCTTGTAGCAATGGCAGCTACATATTTTTTATTTAAAACACCCTGGGTTTTTCCGGCATTAATTATAGCAGGAGGATTTATAACTAATATCAGCAGCAAGCGGATTCCTGAAAACACCATTATTAAGCCCAGGCACATACGCTGGACAAATATTTGGCTCTTTGTATTAATTTTTATTATTGCTGGTGCTTTAAGCGAAACGGCCAGAAAACAAAATTGGGAAAATAGAAAACCGTACAATCTTTTCGAAAACTTTTACCGTTTTGGCAGTATTGTTTTTGGGGGTGGTGATGTATTGATACCTTTAATGCTTGACCAGTACGTGGCCCGACCAACCAGTGAAAGAATGCAAAAAAAAGATCAAGGAGTTCTTCAGGTAGAGCGTGAAGAACTCCTTACAGGCGCAGGAATGGTCCGTGCCATACCAGGACCAGTTTTTTCTATAGCAGCTTTTACTGGCGGTATCGCTATGAAAAAGGAGGGCAGGGAATTGCAATTGCTGGGATGTATTATTGGTGCTGTTGCCATTTTTTTGCCCAGCGCTTTACTCGTTTTGTTTTTCTTTCCCGTTTGGCAATATTTAAAAAAATATGTAGTGGTGTTTAGGGCTTTAGAGGGTATTAACGCAGTTGTAGTCGGTATTATGTGGGCCGCAACTTTATTTTTATTAAAAGATGTTTCTATTATTAATTTTACCGGCCTTAGCCTTTTAAATATTGGTGTTATTGCCGGCACGTTTTTATTACTACAGCTTTCAAAAGTTCCTGCACCGTTTATTGTTTTATTTTGTTTACTTCTGGGCTGGATTTTCTAAAACCATAGGTTACTTATAATAACCGTTTGCTTCAATTTCTTCTTTTACCAGATCCGGTACTAAAAAACGAATTGATTTTTTTTCTTTTAGGAGTAAACGTATACGGGTACTCGAAATGTCAAGTAATGGAGCATTAAGCAAATTAACGACCGCTCCAAAGGTTTCGTTAATTTCAAACCCCGGCCTTTTATAAACATAAAAAGAATAATTTTTTATTAGGGTTTGGTGGTTTTTCCATTTGTCTAAATTTTGAAAACTGTCGCTTCCCATTATGATTGCAAACTGATGTTCTGGATTTTTTTCAGCGAGGTAGGTTAATGTGTCAATGGTATAGGAGGGTTTCGGCAATTTAAATTCCACAGTGCTGGCCTTTAATTTTACCTCCCCCTCAATTGCTATATTTACCAGATGTAATCGGTGGTATTCATTCAATAAGGAAACTGAATTTTTAAACGGATTTTGTGGACTTACAACAAACCACACTTGTTTTAAATCGGTATAATTTACAATGTGATTGGCAATAATTAAATGCCCCATATGCACAGGGTTAAAAGAGCCAAAATAAAGTCCAATTGTCATTAAAATTGATAATCAATTAGTTATAAATTTGTTAGCTCAAAATTATTTCTTCAACCCATATATTTTCTGCTTCATTTAATCTTAGGCTAAGCGTATAGCCAGAAACCAGAATAGAGATTGGGTCACCTAGCGGAGCTACTTGGTCCACAATTATCTTTTCTCCAGGTACACATCCCATTTCCATTAGTTTTAAAAAAATTTCATCATTCTCAAAGTGCTTTATTACTACCAGCTTTCCAACCTCAATCTCCGATAAGCGCCTGTTCATTTGTATTGTTTTATTTACTACAAAAGTATTCATTCGTAATTGTTTAATAAATTCGATTTTAGAAAATACTTATGGCAATTCAATTATTTTTTCTTCAGCACAACATTTCTTTGACTAATCGTACGAATCTAAAGCTGTTTATACACAATATTTTCAAAAAGGAGAAAAAATCGCTGGCAGACCTTACTTATATTTTTTGCTCAGATGATTATCTTTTAGAGATTAGTAAAACCTACCTCCACCATAATTATTATACCGACATTATAACATTCAATCTTTCTGATGCTCCCGCAATGATAACAGGTGAAATTTATATAAGCATCGATCGGGTGAGGGATAATGCAGCAAGCCTGGGGTTAAGCATTAATAAAGAACTACATCGGGTTATCTTTCATGGGGCACTCCACTTGTGTGGGTATAAGGATAAGACAGCAAGAGATGCGAAGGAGATGAGGGCGGCGGAAGACAGGTGTTTGAATGGTTATTTTAAGTGATGTTTCACGAATCCCATTTTGAATTCACTCAAGCCTCTTAAAAAAACCCCAAGTTCCACGAATCCCAGTTTCAACCGGAAACATAATATATTTGGGTATGGAAAGAAAGAAATGGACACCAAAAGAAGAGATAACAGACGCTTTGCTGAAGTTTAGAGAGAAGCGTAAGTGGCAATTAGCCCTAAGACGGTATATACTGGAGAGAAAAGCCGCTGCGGCTTATGCCCCCTACTTTGGGATGGATGTAAACGGATTTAGAGGCTGGATTGAATTACAGTTTACAGCAGATTTGAACTGGGATAATTTTGCTAAAGCCTGGCAATTTGATCATATAGTGCCTGTTACCTACTTTGATTTTGACAATGAAGAAGACCTGAGGCTTTGCTGGAACTTTATAAATATCAGGGTAGAAAAGCTGGAATTAAACAAAAACAGGGGTAACCGGATAGGTGTACTTGCAGCAAAACCTTATTACCTGGATTTGTATGATAAAACCGGATATGGGTTTTGTCTTAAAATGATCGAAAAACTGTCTCAAATAGAGGTTTTTAATATTGAAAGTCACGCCGCCATTGAGAACTTCATCGTCAATAATAAAGAACAGCTTGAAAATATTGCCACTTTAAGCCAGGATGAGTTCGAAAAATTCAATCAAGGCACCTCATTAAAGGACATCCTTTTAGAAAGGGAGATACTCAGGAAGTTTGGTAGCTAGATGATGTTTCTTTAAACTTCTTTATAACCTAAATAATTTCTAAACTACCTTTGCC
>JAYSTT010000651.1:0-5096 GCA_043719495.1 Ferruginibacter sp.
GGGGGCTATTGGACACTTTACAGACGATGATCGTGTGTTATCATTTATCAACTCAAATGATTTAGAAAGATTAGCACCTTTGGGAACAAGCTGCCCGGATCATTTTTTAAGAACAAAAATTTCTCCGCTTGTTTTAAATTTGACCACACAGGAAGACTTATCTAACCCAGCAATTATAAAGGAGAAGATTACACCCTTGTTTGATGCTTACAGGAAAATGTATAATGATTACTATAATACCTGTAAGCATTCAAACAGCCCTTCTATCAGGGACGCTAACCCGGTGGTAATTATCTATCCCGGTGTGGGCATGTTTACTTTTGCAAAAGATAAACAAACAGCAAGGGTGGCGGCAGAATTTTATACTAATGCTATCAATGTAATGAAAGGTGCAGAAGCCATTTCCGAATATACTTCTCTACCAAGGCAGGAAGCGTTTAATATTGAATACTGGTTGCTGGAAGAAGCTAAACTGCAGCGTATGCCCAAGCCAAAAAGTTTAAGTGGCAGGGTGGCATTGGTTACCGGTAGTGCAGGTGGTATTGGAAAAGCCATTGCAAAAAAGTTTGCAGAAGAAGGGGCTTGTGTTATCATCAATGATATTAATGAAGAAAGATTGCAAACGGCAATGGATGAATTTGTAAAATTATTTGGAAAAGATACCGCTGCTGCTGTAGTGCTGGATGTAACCAATAATGATACTATTGAAAAGGCACTGGCCGCAACGGCGATTGCTTTTGGTGGTGTGGATATAGTGGTAAATAATGCAGGTATCAGCATTTCAAAATCTATTGCAGAGCATAGTATTGAAGATTGGGATAAGTTGTATAACATATTAGTTAAGGGGCAATTTCTTGTTTCTAAAGCAGCGGTAGAAGCAATGCGTAAGCAGGGTTTTGGTGGCGATATTATAAATATTGTTTCTAAAAATTCTGTTGTCGCTGGGCCTAATAATGCTGGCTATGGTTCTGCAAAAGCAGCACAGGCTCATCTTACAAGATTACTTGCTGCAGAGTTAGGCAGTGATAAAATCCGGGTAAATACAGTAAACCCTGATGCAGTAATTGCAGATAGCAATATTTGGGCTGGCGGCTGGGCAGAAGGCAGGGCAAAAGCTTATGGAATAACTGTAGATGAATTGCCCGCCTATTACGCAAAGCGTACTTTGTTAAATGAAACTATTTTGCCGGAAGATATTGCCAATGCATGTTTTGTATTCGTTGGCGGATTGCTAAATAAATCTACCGGCAATACGCTGAATGTAGATGGTGGTGTGGCAACGGCTTTTTTACGTTAGTATCTCATATAGCAGTTATAGTCGTTTGGTAAAGGTTGGTGATTTTTTAATCTGCCAACCCATTTTAAAAAAGTAATAACAGAAAATAAAATTTTTAGTATAAGCAAAGCAATCGTTAAGTTTAGGGTTGGTGGTTTTCTAACCTGCCAACCCATTTTTTTACATCTATTGAATAATTAATAATGAAAAGAATAGCATTTAAAATGCAGTTAAACATAGGTACTGAAGCTGAATATAAAAAGCGGCATGATGAGCTGTGGCCAGAGCTGCAGCAATTATTAAAATCAACGGGCATCAGCGATTACTCCATTTTTTTAGATGAAACAACCAACAGCTTATTTGGCATATTAAAAATTGAGGATACAACATTGCTTGATGATTTACCCCAACATCCTATAATGCAAAAATGGTGGTTATACATGAAAGATATTATGGAATCTAATTCCGATAATTCACCCGTAAGTATTCCATTAAAAGAAGTATTTTACTTGCCATAATTAAATATAAAAACTGATTGACATGCGGATAGAAAAAGCGGATATAAATAGCCACAACGAAAATTTGGCAAAAGGCCACAAACGGAAATTTGATTTTTTTGCCGAAGGCGTTGATAACGTAAACGACATTTTACAAAAGTTGATTGCTTTTCAAATTGCTATACCAAGCTGGGCATTGGGTACAGGGGGTACAAGGTTTGGGAGATTTTCAGGTGGAGGTGAACCAAGAAGCCTGGAAGAAAAAATGGAGGATATTGGTTTGCTTCATGCACTCAACCAAGCAAGCGGTGCAATATCGCTGCATATCCCCTGGGATATTCCTGAAAATATAAATGCCATTAAAGCACTGGCGGTACAACATAATTTACGTTTTGATGCAGTTAATTCAAATACTTTTCAAGACCAGCCAGGGCAGGAACACAGTTATAAATTTGGTTCATTGCAGCATGTAAATAAAGCAGTACGTAAACAGGCCATTGCTCATAATATTGAAGTGATACAGCATGGTGTAAACCTTGGTTCAAAATCATTAACCGTTTGGCTGGCGGATGGTTCCTGTTTTCCCGGCCAGTTAAATTTTAGAAAAGCCTGGCAGAATACTTTTGAAAGTTTGCAGGAAATTTATGCCGCTTTACCTGCAGACTGGAAAGTATTTATAGAATACAAAGCCTATGAACCCAACTTTTATTCTACTACCGTTGGCGATTGGGGGCAGTCGTTATTATATACCAGCAAGCTTGGCCCCAAGGCATACACGCTGGTTGATCTTGGGCATCATTTACCCAATGCAAATATTGAGCAGATTGTTTCACTTTTATTGATGGAAGGAAAGTTGGGCGGCTTCCATTTTAATGATAGTAAATATGGGGATGATGATTTAACCGTGGGCAGCATAAAACCTTACCAGTTGTTTTTAATTTTTAATGAATTGATTGAAGGCATGGATGCAAAAGGTATGGATCATGCAGCAGATTTGGGATGGATGATTGATGCAAGCCACAATGTAAAAGACCCATTGGAAGATTTGCTGCAATCAGTAGAAGCCATCATGATTTCTTACGCCCAGGCTTTATTGGTTGATAGAAAAAAGCTAACAGCAGCACAGGATAATAATGATGTGGTAACGGCACAGGAAATTTTGCAACAGGCTTTTCGAACAGATGTAAGGGCTTTGGTGGCAGAAGCCAGGTTGCTTGCTGGTGGCTCTTTACAGCCGCTTGAATTTTACAGAAGTAAAAAAATAAGACAACAGCTGATTGCTGAAAGAGGTGCAAAAACCATCACTACCGGATTATAACAACTTTAATAATGTCGTTAAAAGTTACTGCCATATTTGACATTGGGAAAACGAATAAAAAATTTTTTCTTTTTGATGAGAATCTTAATGAAGTTTACCAGGAGTATATTCAGTTTCCACAAATATCCGATGACGATGGCTTTGAATGTGATGACCTTGCAGCCATTGAAAAATGGATGCTGACGACTTACAAAATAATCAGTAGTGATGAAAGATTCGAGGTACAGGCAATTAACTTTTCTGCTTATGGCGCTACAATGGTTCATTTGGATGAATCATTAAAGCCGGTTACTTCGTTGTACAATTATACCAAGCCTTACCCTGCTGATATATTGAAGTTGTTTACAAAAAAACATGGCGAATTATCGGCCTGGTCGCAGCAAACTGCATCACCTGCATTGGGGATGTTAAATGCAGGGTTACAACTGTTTTGGTTAAAATATCAAAAACCATTATTATTCAATAAAATAAAACATACTTTATTTCTTCCCCAATACTTTAGTTTTTTATTCAGTAAACAATTGCTGACTGAGTATACCGGCATAGGCTGCCATACTGGTATGTGGGATTTTGAGAAAAACGATTTTCATAGCTGGATGTATAAGGAAGGCTTTACTGAATTACTTCCTTCCATTGATACAGAAAAAGATTTTTTAACTATACCTGGCACATCCATAAAAGTTGGTGCTGGTATCCATGATAGTTCTGCTGCGTTAATTCCTTATATAATTAATAACAGACAACCATTCATTTTATTATCTACCGGTACCTGGAGCATTTGTTTAAACCCATTCAATAGCACAAAACTTACCAAAGAAGAATTGGCACAGGATTGTTTATGCTACCTGCAACCCGATGGTAAACCAGTAAAAGCTTCCCGGTTATTTTTGGGTAATGAATACAATGGTTGGATTAAAAAGTTAGCGGAGCATTTTGAAGTGGATGAATCATTTCATAAAAAAGTAGTGTTTGATGCAGCCCTTTTTAATAAGGCAGAAGGGATATTGTCGCCACTTTTTTATTGGGAAAGTATTACTCATCCGAATAATGAAATAACAAAGATGAACAAAATGGATTTAGCATGGTTCGATAGTTTTGAAGAAGCCTATCACCATTTAATAAAGGAGTTGGTAGATTTGCAGGTAGAAAAGATAGGGCTTGTGATGAATGGGCGAAGCATCAAAAAAATATATTTAGATGGAGGGTTCGTAGATAACCTGATATTTATAAACATACTGTCACTAAAATTAAACGGTATTGAAATCATAGCATCTGAAATTCCATTGGGTTCTGCAATTGGTGCCGCAATGGATGTAAAAAAAGAAAAGCATCCCATTTCTTAAGATGATTTTTATATAATGCAGCTGTTCCTTTTATTTTGTAAAAAAGATATAGCCGGGTAAGTTGGACAATGTTTTTTATATTTATTATTCAAGTAGTATAAATGTTGTATGAAAAAGCCGGAAATAATTGACTTAATAAAGGTTGACGAATATTCTATTACCCCCAAATATCTTCAGATTGCAAACTCAGTAATAAAGGAAATAGAAAATGGCCATATCACTATTGGCGATAATATCCCTTCAATAAATGAACTGAGTATTGAACTTGACATTGCAAGGGATACGGTGGAGAGGGGGTATAAACACCTGAAAAATATTGGTGTTATTGATGCAGTACCACGGCGGGGTTATTATATTAAGAATACTGAATTCAGGCAACCCTTAAAAATATTTTTATTGTTCAATAAACTAAGTGCCCATAAAAAAACAATTTATGATTCATTTGTGGCCACACTGGGTGAACGAGCACAAATTGATTTTTATATTTATAACAATGATTTTTTATTATTTAAAAAATTAATTGCAAATAAGAAAGACGATTATACCCATTGTGTAATTATACCGCATTTTATGGCAGGGGAAGAAAACGGATATGAAACCCTTAATACCATACCAAAAGAAAAATTGTTTTTATTGGATAAAATAGTGGCTGGCGTTACTGG
>JAYSTT010000652.1:0-2107 GCA_043719495.1 Ferruginibacter sp.
GTACTAAAGCCTGGGTATAATCCTGAACAGTTGTATTGTAATCTCCCCATCGGGCATTACCGGTATGTGCTGAAGTTCCATTAATGATGGTTTGTTCTGCCAACGGCATAGTGCCCAACGGATCAGATGCATTTCGACCTGTATACCTTATAGACGGATTTGCCGCGGCTCCGGAAACATCATACATCAGTGCAATATTTCCACAACCATCCATTGAAATTCCGCCCATAAACCTGCTGTTACCATCTGAGCCTGTAATGGTTCCCTGCTGAAACACTGTCCAGTTACTTGCCACCCGCCTCAGCTCATACCAGCGCACTGCGGCAAGCGCTCCATTACCAACGGTATGTGTCATCACTATAGATTCTGTACCGCTATTGTTACGGTAGTTTAGTTTAAACATCATACGTTCGCCAAGTGTTTGTGCAGTACCACCACCCTGTTGTGGCACAGCTGCCGGAGGCGTGGCATATGATGCAATGGTTAAAGGAATCAATGGCCCTATGGTTTGTGTGCCGGCAGTAAAATTCGGAGTTACTTCAAAAAGGTTTAAGGTAGTAGGCCCAATGGGGAATGCAAAAAGGCCGTTTTGGGTGGATGTAGTCATTCCTTCCAAGCCTATTGTACCCATGTTATAATAATTATTTCCGGCATCGTTTAACCTTGTCCTGATCATGGTTGCTGTAGGTGCGCCTGCAATCATCGCAGCCCTGTCCATTGAATAAACAGATGATCCGAGATAGGCAGTGCCGGCATTATTAAAATCATTTGACGTTAAATAATATCCATTATGCCAAACGGACATTTTTTCATAGTCAATAAAAAAAGTGATATCCTGGTATTGATATATTTTCCAAGCCCCTGTTGGATTGCCTGTTACCGAAACGGCAATATTTAAAGTGTGTATGGGAAGAGTATTAGGCCCAAATTCCATCAATACCCATCTGTCTGCCAGTTGATCATAAAGAACAACAGGATCTCCAAAACCCGGAAAACCAGTAATAGTTGCCAAAACTGTTCTTGGCTGAACCACGGCACCGGATTTGTTATAGATAGTAAATGCTGAGCCGCTAACATCATTTACTATTTGTATAACATGGTTGGGCCCGGCGGCAATATTGTTATCCGTTGGAGAGAGACCTGGTGATAATTGCCCGTCAAAATTTGCAACTATTGAGCTTCCGGCAATAGTTGGGATGATGGTATTTGATTTTTGTATTGCTTCTGTTATCCTTGAAGAGGAAGAATTTTGCCATTTTTTTTCAATCTTTTCTTCTGTTTCCTCTAATCTGCGCCCAATACCAATAATTCCATCTTTATTACGGGTTACAACCAGAGGTTTGCCGTACATGGTGGTTTTATCAATTTGGTCAAGCCTGGGCGTTGTCCTTACTAACTTACCTGTATAAGAAACAGCAGGCTCCATTATTTGCCGGAAGGACTTATCATCAGGTTTTGCGGCGGGTTGGTTAAAAGTTTGGGCAGCAATCCATTGTCCGGTAATAATCAAAGACAATGTTAATAAAAAAGAAAGTTTTTTCATAAAAAAAAATTAAAGGTTTAACGGCTAAATAAAATAACAATTGTAATTTTTTATTCTGCAGCGCATGCCCCTGGCAATACAATCACCTTACACTATTTACGGTAAAAACTGTGATGTTACTTGTATGGGATAACTGAAAAGAATAAAATAGTGTTTCCTAAAAAGAAGGATTTTAAAATACCCTTACCTGAATGTGCATTTACCCAACAATAATTTTCAAAAAAAAGAAATCATAAGCATATTCATTAAGCGCAGGTATGCAGTTATTCAACAGGGCACAAAGCCGGAGATGATTCTGATGGAGAGAGGCAGTGTTAGAAACGGTTTCAAAAAAATATTGGATAATTCAATAACAGTACAAATCTAAAATTTAAATTTAAGAATTCAAAGCTTTTTTTATACACCTGCTGCCCGCCTTTTTCAAATATATTCAAACCCTTTACAGTAAAGGGTTACAGCGTAAAATAAATTTTTAGGTTAATAAAGATTGACCGCATATATAAATTAGTTCTTTGAAATGTCTAAATAAATTAGTAATTTAATTCTAAATTATTTAGTATGTTT
>JAYSTT010000653.1:0-12245 GCA_043719495.1 Ferruginibacter sp.
TGAAGTTAAGTTTTAATACCAATGGCAAATAAAGCAGGAAAAACATTTGGGCTAACAGCGTTAATAGTTATTGCGCTGTTAGCCATTTTCTTTTATACCAGCTACAATTCTTTAGTGCGTAAACAGGAAAATGTAACCAAAACCTGGAACAATGTGCAGAGCGATTACCAGAGAAGGTTGGATCTGATACCTAATTTGGTTAATACTGTAAAAGCTTCTTCCGATTATGAAAAAGAAACCCTTACTAAATTAATTGAAGCAAGATCAAAAGCTGCTCAATTAAATGTTTCAGGTAATCCTACGTACGATAATTTTAAAAAAGCAGAAGAAGCAAACGGAGAAGTGGCAGCATCGGCTAACCGGGTTATTGCTGTAATTGAAAAATATCCTGATTTAAAAACTACTAACAGTTTTGTTCGTTTGCAGGATCAGTTGATTGGTACAGAAAGGAGAATAAAATTTTCAAGGAAAGATTTTAACGAAGCAGTGATGGGGTACAATACATCAGTTCGTTCTTTTCCTTCCAGTATTACTGCAGGTTTATTTGGTTTTAAAATTAAAGAAGGTTTTACAGCAGATATTGGTACCGATAAAGCACCCGAAATAATATTTACTAAATAAAATACAGTGGCACTATTCCCTTTTTTTAAAAAGAAAAAGTTATTCTCAGCTTCGCAGGAAGAACTGGTGGTGAATACCATAAGGGCTGCTGAAAAAAATACCAGTGGCGAAGTAAGGGTATATGTAGAAAGTCACTGTAGGTTTGTTGATCCTGTGGACAGGGCAATGGAAGTTTTTTTTGGTTTAAAAATGAATGATACAGATGATCATAATGGCGTGCTGATATATGTGGCTTTAAAGGACCGTCAGCTGGCAATTTATGGCGATGAAGGCATACATACAAGAGTAGGCAAAGAGTTTTGGCAAAATGCTGTTAAACAAATGTTGCAGCATTTTAATAAAGCCGATCATGTAGCAGGTATTTGCCAAACAGTAACAACCATTGGGCAAACACTGGAAAAAGAATTTCCTTACGAATCCAACGATGATAAAAACGAATTGCCGGACGAAATTGTATTTGGCAAATAATAAACCGCTTAATGAAATTTATTAAACATATTTTTTTTGCTTTGCTGTTGTTTTGTGTTACAGCAGCATTGGGGCAGGATTTACCCAATCGTCCTAATCCACCCAAATTGGTCAATGATAATCTTGGTTTATTAACTCCCGATCAGCAACAAACCCTGGAACAAAAGTTATTGGAATTTGAGAAACGTACTTCCAATCAAATAGCCATTGTAACTACCAACGATATGGCAGGTATGGATGCAGGTGATTATGCTGTAGAGATTGGAAAAAAATGGGGTGTGGGAAATAAAAACTTCAATAATGGTGTAGTGTTTTTAGTGTATAGAAGTAAAGACGATACCAAACGAAAAGTTTTTATTGCATCAGGTATTGGTTTAGAAGGCGTGTTACCTGATTATACCTGTTCTGATATTGTAAACAGTGACGTGATTCCTTATTTAAAGGGTGGCGATTATTATCAGGCCTTGGATAATGGTACAGATGCAATTATTAGAGCAACTGAAGGTAAATACACTGCTCCAAAAGGTTATGGTAAAAAGAGCCCGCCTATATTAAAAATAATTTTTATTATAATTCTTATTATAGTTTTCCTTGCTGTAAATTCAAGGGGTGGCGGTGGCGGATCTTACATGAGCCGCAGAGGATACAGAGGTTTTGCCGGTCCTATCTGGTGGGGTGGCGGCGGCTTTGGCGGAGGAAGTTCCGGTGGTGGTGGCGGAGGAGGAGGCTTTGGTGGTTTTGGTGGGGGCGGCTTTGGAGGAGGTGGCGCCGGTGGAGATTGGTAATTTGTTTCCCTTTTATTTATGATGCACTTTGGCAAAATAATTTTTGTAGCATTATTTTGTTGCCAGATAATATTTATTTCAAGTAAAAATAAATCCCCATATCAAAGCCAAAGTAGTTTAGATTGATTCATTGAATACTGGTGAAAAAATTGAATTTAGCAATATACATCAGGGGGAATTAAATACGTTTTGATAAGTATCTATTTTTTATATTGCAGCAGCGAAAAACACATTTTAAAACAGTTACTTCAATTCTTATTATGAAAAAATGGATAGCTTTTTTTTTAGTGGCGGCAGCTTTGCTCTTTGGTGCCGTTTATCTTTTTATCCCAAACATTGTAAAACTTAAAGCCAGTAAGGGCATAGGGGCTACCAGGCCGGGGCTTTACAGATCGTTACTTGATAAACAGAATGTAGCTAAGTGGTGGCCGGGTAAAGTGAGTAACGACAGTTTTTACTTCAACGATTTTGTATACACCATCAACAATAGTAACATCACCGTGTTACCGGTTACAGTTGCCGGCGAAGGAATTCATCTTTCCAGTTCTTTATTTCTTATTGCAATAGTAAAAGACTCTACCCAAATGGAATGGGTTAGTGCCATGGCAACTTCCTATAACCCCTTAAAGCGGATGCAGACTTATTTTAAAGCAAAAAAAATTGAAGGTGATATGTTGTCCATTTTAAAAAAAATGGAACCTTTTTACAGTACCACTGAAAATATTTACGGCTTTGATATTAGAAAGGAACTGGTGGCAGATAGTATTTTAATACAAACTTCCGATTCCTGTAAGGGCATTCCCACAAACCAGTTTATTTACAGCCTTATTGATAAACTTAGGGTATATGCCAATGCACAAGCTGCAAAAGCAACAGGTTATCCCATGCTTAATATTTTAACAACAGACAGTATTAATTTTAATGTAAAAGTTGCTTTGCCGGTTGACAGGCAACTTCTTACTTCGGGTAATATTTTACAAAAAAGAATGCTGGGCAGGGGAAATATTTTAGTAACAGAAGTTAAAGGTGGAAATGGTATTGCAGCGAGGGCTTTTGAAGAAATAAAGAAATATGCAGATGATTATCAGCGTGTGGTGCCAGCTATTCCTTTTTATTCGTTGATAACCGACAGAACAAAGGAGATGGATAGTACCAAATGGGTTACAAAAATTTATTCCCCAGTGATGTAGTTAAGAATAAAATTATTTTTGAGATCCTGAAAATTTAATTACAGTAAGGTTGCTATTATTTTTTGCCAGTATAAAGGCAGACTGGTTATTAATTTTTATTGGCAGTATATGCCTTACTTCTCCTTTAACAATAAGGCCATTCAAATTTTGGCAGCTGAAATTTCCTTTACCAAAATTTACCAGCACCGTTCCATAATCTTCATCATACCTGCCGGTATGAATGGTATTACTGTAAAAATTGCCTGCTAAAATGATATCGGGCAGGTTATCACCATTTACATCTGCAACAGCAGCATCGCGGTAGCTGGTTAATTGAGCTTGCCATGGTAAAGGCTGTGTGGTGAAATTCAGGTTGCCGTTATTAATCAGTGCAGCGCTTGCAAAATAATCGGCACTTGAGCTAACCGAGTGTTCAATTTTACCAAGCGAAAAAATATCATTTACTGAGGCTTTGGCAAAGTCTTCTGCATAAATAAATTTTTTCTTTACCATGGGCATCTGCCGCTGCAATTCATCTTTACTGGCCAAAGTAACTTCTTTGTTTTTTACATAATAAGTTACCACCTGCTCCTTTTTATTATTATCATCAAAATCATTAAAGTATAAATGTACTGGATGCTCTGGCGAAGCCTGCAGGCGGCTATTAAGCCCCAGGTTACCAGCAACTAAATCAATATCGCCATCGTTATCCACATCAACAGGTAATACAAAATTCCACCAGCCTTTTTT
Source organism: Ferruginibacter sp. (assembly GCA_043719495.1). Classification (GTDB taxonomy): domain Bacteria; phylum Bacteroidota; class Bacteroidia; order Chitinophagales; family Chitinophagaceae; genus Ferruginibacter. The sequence goes on from JAYSTT010000653.1 coordinate 3,794, forward strand.
ATCAGTCAGTTCTTTTTTTACAAATTGTCCATTAGTATTGATGAATGCAATTACTCCTCCCCACTCGCAGGTAACAATTAAATCTTTGTCGTTGTCTTTATCAATATCAAACCAAATGGCACCTGTTACCATTCCAATGTTTCCCAGTTCTTTTGCATACTTTGTGGTTACATCAATAAATTTTCCGGTACCATCATTTTGCAATAAGTAAGAACGCGGAATTTCACCATAATTCCAGGGCACTGCTCTTCCACCTAAAAAAAGATCTATAAATCCATCCCCATTAAAATCGGTAGCAACAACACATGAAGCTGTTACAAATTCATTTTTAAAAGCATCAGGCAATTTTTGAAAAATCCCTTTACCATCATTCAGGTATACCCGTGGTAACAAATGTTCGTCAGAACCATAATACTCATTACCGCCCGATGCAATGATGAGATCTATATTGCCATCATTATTTACATCGGCCCAGGTGGCACTTACATCTTCATACATGCTGTCTTTAAGCAATTCAGGCTGCATGGTTTTTACAAATTTACCGTTGGGCTGCTGCAGAAAAATGGCGTTGTGGTATGTTTTGGATGCACCGATAAACACATCTTCCAACCCGTCTTTATTTATATCCCCCACTGCCAATGCAGGCCCTTCTGTTGAAAGCATATGCGGTAACAATGGCTCCCTGTCAAATTCATTAAACACATTTTCTTTATGCAAATATTCCAGCCCTGTTGCTACAGTAATATCAACAACTGGCTGAGTATTGTTTTTATAAAAAGAAGTAATAGTGCCATAATTAAATTGTGGTAAGCCTTTTTTATAAACAAACGCAGGGTGCGGCGACAACCTATCAAGTATAATTTTCTCAAATGAGTTATCGGGCCATATTAAAAATGTTGAATCAATTTTTTGCGCTCCTAAACCGATATGCACAGGGATTTCCATACTTGACATAAAACCCCTTGCCGGATTTTTTTCATAGGTTTCAATTTTATCGCCTGCAAATAATACCAGTTTTGTGCCTACAGCATTTTTATTTTGATCGGGGCCGGTTAATTTAATATCAATCGAATTCTCGTTTGATTTTATTTCTGTTTTGTTCTCATATAACAATACGGGGTCATTAATATTATTTACCACTACATCCAGGTCCCCATCATTATCAAGGTCAGCATATACAGCACCATTAGAATAAGTAGGTTGATCGTTTACAATAGCAGTTTCCATATCCTGAAACTGCAAGTTGCTCGCATTTTTATAAAATTTATTAGGGATTTTTATTTCAGGAAATTTTTTCATCAGCGCCATATCCTTATCCTTCATATCGTTGTTCTGCAGCTTCTGTTGTATCTCGCTGTTGTAAATAAAGTTTACGTAATCCATATCATTCAGCCTTTTGGGAATTCCATTGGCTATAAAAAGGTCTTTTAAACCGTCATTATCAAAATCCATCCATAACGGTGCCCAACTCCAGTCGGTTGCTGAAATACCGGAATACACACCTATTTCGCTAAACATACCATTGCGCCTGTTGTACTGCAGTGCATTTCGTGAATACTGATAGTTATAACCGGATGCTATCTTACTGAAAAAAACATCATAGTCGTCGTCGCCGAGCGAACGTTTTAAAATATAAGGATCTGCTGCCAGCATATCCATAGATACAATTTCAGGATACCCATCATTATTTGCATCAGCCACATCCACCCCCATCGAAAACTTGCTGGTATGCATCAACTGATTATTATTTTCTTCGCCAAACGTTCCGTTCTTCTGGTTAATGTACAGGTAATCATTTTCATGAAAATCATTACCAATATATAAATCGGGCCAACCATCCAAATTAATGTCACTAACTGCAATGCCCAACCCATATCCAATTTCTGAACTGTTGATCTTACTTTGTTTGGTTACATCAGTAAAATAATTGCCGTCGTTACGGTACAGGCGGTCGCCGGATAGCGGGCTATAGTTATTTACAAAATTATCCCGTGGCGCAAATGAACTGCTTTGATGAATGGAGTGATTGAGCAGGTACATATCCAGGTCGCCATCCATATCATAATCAAAAAATACGGCCTGCGTGCTAAAGCCCGAAAAATCCAATCCATATTCCCTGGCTTCATCTGCATAAAAAGGGGTTCCATTTTTTATTCCCTTACAAACCAGCAATTGGTTTTTACTGTTCAGTACTTCAAACTTACCTACTTTGCAAATGTAAATATCCAGCAGACCATCATTGTTAATATCCACTACTGACACGCCTGTTGACCAACCTTTATCCTGCGGAACCGTTGCTTCTGTTGTTACATCTTTAAAATGCAGTTTACCTTCATTAAGGTATAATTTATTATCGCCCTGGTTTGATGCAAAAAACAAATCAATTAAACCATCATTATTAAAATCGCCGGCACCAATGCCTGCGCCATTGTAAAAGTACATGTACTTAAACATGTTGAAACTTTCTGTTGGTATTACCTGGTTGGTGAAGTGCAATCTTGTTTTATCATCTTTCAATACTTCAAATAATATTGCAGCGAGTGGAGCCTTACTATTATTATTGCACGATAAGCTTGCTATGCCTGGCAGCATAAAAAATAAATAGAAAATATAACGGATGTTTTTATGCATGTATTCGTCAGCAATTATTTTTTTAAAGTGGTATTTTTATTTTTGAGATTATACAAAACCGGAAATTCATTATTTATTAAAAACATAATATTAGTTTGGCCATTTCTATTTATTGTAACCATATCCCTTACTTGTCCCGGCACTTTAATGCCAGACTGATTTACATCCAGTATAGAAAAGTTACCTTTACCGTCATTGATTAAGACTTCGCCAGAGTTGGCATCCAGCCTGCCCAGTTGTGGTTGAAAACCAAATTCATTTCCACCCAGTATTAAATCCGTTTTTCCATCTCCATTTACATCCAATGCTTTAATTGCTTTTACAGATGAAAACTGTATGCTGGCTGGTAAATTTTGAATCGTAAAATTTCCATTACCCTTATTAACAGCAATGCAGGAGGATGAATAATTAATTTCTTTTACTTCTGCTTTTTTTATTTGTGCTGCATCAAATAATTCCTGTACTGATTTTTTTGCATAGTCTGCATTATGTAAATTTTGTTTTTTCAATACAGGCATCTGGCTTTCCAGTTCTCCTTTCATAAATATCGGCTTATCCTTTCCGTCAATGGTACGGGTAATTATTTTGTCCATTTGTCCGTTGTTATCAAAATCACTCAAAAATAATTTTACAGGATTTTGTTGATCAGGATGCAAATAAAAATTCTCGCCCAGGTTGCCTAATATCAAATCTTCTTTACCATCAGCATTACAATCAGCAGCGGCCACCGTTTGCCACCAACCCATTTTATCATCCAAATTGGTATTTAGTAAAACAAATGCACCATTCTTGTATTTAAATATTTTGGGTGCCATCCACTCCCCCACAATCACCAACTCTTTATCTTTCTCCTCATCTACATTAACCCATACTGCACTTGTTACCATACCTGCATCAGAGGGGCCTTTGCATTTATCATCAGGCATTGCTGTAAAATTTCCTTTACCATCATTAACGTAAATATGGCTTTGAGGTGTCATTCCATATTCGCCACTTACACATCTTGCACCCACAAACAAATCCTGGTCGCCATCACCATCAAAATCATTGGCTATTGCTACACTGCTATTATCTTTATTTGCCGGAAAAGCTTTTGTGGAAATAGTAAAATTTCCTTTGCCATCATTTAAAAATAACCTGTGCTGCATTTCTCTGCTTAATGGCATAGCTACATTGCCGCCAGAACATAAGAGTAAATCTTTATCACCATCATTATCGGCATCAAAAAACAATACAGCCCCATCTACAAAACCCGTCAACTGTTTAAAAGCCGGTTCCTCTTTTTTTATAAATTCCCCTGCTGCATTTTGCAAATATAACTGGCCGGGTTGGGTAACCGTTCCTCCAATATAAACATCTTCCAGCCCATCGCCGTTTACATCTGCAACCGCAGCCTTGGGCCCATCGTGAGAAAGCATTTGTGGTATTGCCTTTTCCCTGTAAAAATCAGTAAAGTCGTCATCCCTATCTTTTTCAAAACTGGTTGCTGCTATTTCAAATAAAGGTTCAGTGCCTGCAACTATTTTATCGCTTATTTTTTCTCCGGCTGCAGGTTGTGCGTAAGTAAGGTATTTATTTATTTCCGGCTGCAATGTTTTTGTATAAGTAAGATTGGGCCAGGTAATTATTACCGAATCAATTGTAGTAATATTTCCTATGCCTATACTTTGCTTATAATCTACCGATGATTGAAATCCGCGGCTGGGCATTACTTCCCTGCTTAATACCTGCCTACCGGCATATACCACTATTTTACTGCCTACTGCAAAAGTGTTTTTATCTTTCCCTTTTAAAGTAAAGCAAATGAAATTATTTTGGTTTTGTTCCCTACTGTTGTTTTTATATACAAAGGCAGGTTCGTTTACATTATTCACCACAATATCCAGGTCGCCGTCATTATCCAGATCGGCATAAGAGGCGCCATTGGAAAAAGAATTTTTATCAAAGCCCCAGTTTATACCTTCATCAGAAAATTTCAGGTTGCCCAAGTTGCGGAACATTTTATTGGGTACCGCTATGGATGGAATTTTATTTACCAATGCAGAAAGGTTTTTTTCTCCTGAGGCCAGCATTTTATTTTTGATTTCATTGGCATCAAAACTTAAAAAATCCTGGTTGGTAAGGTCGCGGTAAATGCCATTACAAATGTACAGATCGTTGTAACCATCATTATCGGCATCAAACATCAATGCACCCCAGCTCCATTCAGATGCACTTACACCACTGTAATTGGCAATGTCTTTAAATTTTCCAATACCATCATTTAACTGCATGGTGTTCTGTAAATACTGGTGAAAGAAACCATTTCTTTCTTTTAATCGAAACTGGTCTATATCATCAAAGCTTAAGGTGGTTTTTAAGCGGTAATCATCAGCTGGCAGCATATCGGTAGTAAATATTTCGGGATAACCATCATTGTTGATATCGCCAAAATCGGCACCCATTGATGCATAACTATTGTGCCCAACTCTTTCTTCCAGTTCATCTTTAAATGTTCCGTTCTTTTGATTGATGTATAAATAATCCCTTTCAAAAAAATCATTGGATACATACACATCAGGATAATTATCATTATTAACATCGCCAACAGTTACGCCTAAACCAAAACTCATTAATGTACCATGAATGCCGGCCTGCTGGGTAACTTCTTTATAAAAGCCATTATCATTTTTGTACAGGTGATCGCCGCCACCTTTTAAATAATCTGCTACATTCCAATTGGCTGCAAATACATCACGCTGTTTTGGATAACCCAAACTGTTTACCGGCACCGGACTGTTATCAATTTTAAACATGTCCAAATCGCCGTCTAAATCGTAATCAAAAAAACTAACCTGTGTTGTATAGCCCGAATCTTTGAGTCCGTACTTTTCTGCACTCTCCGTAAAAGTAACCTCACCCCTTCCCTCTCCATTTGGAGAGGGGGAAAGATGGTTATTGATAAAAAGCTGGTTGCTTCTTAAGGAGGCATCATACATACTGCCTGCATTGCAAACAAAAATATCCAGCCAGCCATCTGCATTAATATCTGCCATTACCACACCTGTACTGTATTGTTGTTTATCAATAAACCCGGCTTTGGCAGCAATATCTTCAAATTTAAAATTGCCTTTATTTAAAAAGAGTTTGTTGCTGCCCTGGTTGGCTGTAAAAAAAACATCGGCTAAGCCATCATTATTTATATCGCCTGTTGCAACACCACCGCCATTATAAAAATTACGGTAATTTAAAATGTTGATAGTATCATTATCCTGCACTTTATTTACAAATTCAATTCCTGAGTTCTCCACCATCTGAAATAATGGTATATTTTTTTTCTGCTGTGTACAGGAAAAAATAATTATTAAAGAAGAAAACGATATGCAGAATTGTTTTATGTTCACTAAAAATAATTTAGGGCTGCCGCGTAATTAATTCTTTTTTAAAGCGTCTTTCATTTTATATAAAAAAGGAAACTCATTATTTTGCAGGAATAATAAATAAGTTCCTTTTGAATTTTTTATTTTCGCAATATCCCTCAACTCTCCTCTTAAATTCAGGCCTGTTTTTTTTGCATCCTGCCATACAAAATTACCTTTACCATCATTAATTAATACATCACCGAAACTGGCGTCTAATTTTTCAAATTGTGGTAAAAAACCAAACTGGTTACCTCCGGTTACTAAATCAAGGAAACCATCATTATTTACATCTATTGGTTGTATTGCATTAATGCAGGAAAGTTGCGACATAACAGGTAATTCTTTTACTGTAAACTTGCCATTACCTTCATTAATGGCAACACAAGAAGGAGCATACGTAAACTTTTTTACTATAGAAGATGCAATCATTTCTTTTGAAAAAAGATCTTGTATGGATTTGTTAGCATAATCGCTGTGTTTTAAATTTTCTTTTTTAAGACTGGGTAATTGATCCTGCATATCACGTTTTAAAAATACGGGCACATCTTTTCCATTGATGGTGTAAGTCATTATCTTATCAATATCGCCGTTGTTATCATAATCGTTCAGCCATAATTTTGCAGGAATTTGTGCTGTTGGGCACAAATAAAAATTCACGCCAATGTTTCCCAAAATCAAGTCTTGTTTTCCATCATTGTTAACATCTGCAACTGCAATCGATTGCCACCAGCCAAATTTATCAGTAAGATTGGTTTTAACTTCTTCAAAGTGATCTTTTGCAAAAGAATAAATCCTGGGTGCCATCCATTCTCCAACAATTATTAATTCTTTTTGTTTATCGCCGGTTACATCTTCCCACACGGCCCCGGTAACCATTCCTATATTTGATATATCACTATTTTTTGTTTGAGCCATGTCTGTAAAATGCCCTTTTGCATCATTTACAAATAAATAACTCTGCGGATCTCTTCCATAAACACCGGGATAACTTCTTGCACCGATAAATAAATCAGGATAATCATCGTTATTAAAATCATTTGCTATGGCAATACCAATATTCATACTCATGTTTGGGAAAGCTGCACTGTTTAAAGTAAAATTCCCCTTACCATCATTAGTAAATAACCGCAATTGCAATTCCCTGCTGCCAACCGGACGATTGTTTCCTCCCGGGCAAATGAGCAAATCCATATCTCCATCTTTATCATAATCAACAAACAACACTGCCACATCTTCAAATTCAAAAAATGGTTTAAAAGCATTTTCATCTTTCTTTATAAATGCACCGTTGGATGTTTGCAAATACAATTGTCCAATTCTTCCCTGTGCGCCACCAATATAAATATCTGTAAACCCATCGTCGTTTACATCTGCTGTTGCTGCTTTAGGCCCTTCCCGGGAAAATACTCTTGGTATTAAACGTTCGTTATAAAAATCAACATATTCATTTTCTTCATGCTTATCAAAACTGGATGCAACTTTTGAAAAAAATGTTTCAACAGGTTTTTCAATTATTATTTTTTCAGGTGTAGTTTGTATTTGTGTTTGATTAAAACTATGTACTTTATTTATTTCGGGTAAACTAAATTTACTTGTGCTCCTGTCGGGCCATGTAATTACTGCAGAATCAATTTTGGTTGCTGTACCTAATCCAAAAATTAATTTATAATCAACAGATGATTGAAAACCCCGGCTGGGAATTAATTCCTGAGTAAGAATTTGATCACCAATATGCAATTGTATTTTACTGCCAATGGCAAAAAGGTTTTTTTCTTTTCCCCTTAATGAAAAGCCGATAAAATTATTTTTATTAATTTCCCTTGATTTATTTTTATAAATAAATGTGGGCTGGTTTTGATTGCACACAATTAAATCCAGGTCGCCATCATTATCTAAATCGGCATAAGCTGCACCATTAGAGAAAGTGGGTTGTGCCATTCCCCAATCGGCACCAATATCAGTAAACCTTAAATTTTTATCATTGCGGTAAACTTTATTAGGCAAAGGCGTAAGGGGAATTTCTTTTAAAATATTCTCAACAGCTTCTTTTTTGCCGGTCATTACCATTTTTTGGTTAACATCGTTGGCAAAAAAATCCATAAAGTCTAAATTGGTTACATCTTTTCCTACTCCATTGCAAACATATAAATCATTCCAGCCGTCGTTATCCATATCAAATATTAATGCACCCCAGCTCCAGTCTGTTGCTGCAACAGCACTGTACCGGGCTATGTCAATAAATTTGCCATCTTTATTATTTAACTGCAAACAATTTTTGGTGTATTGATAATAAAACCCTGATTTTAATTTATCAGTAAACAGACTGATGTTATCAAATGAGCCGGTTGTTTTTAAACGATAGTCGTTTAACGGCAGCATGTCAGTTGTAAATAAATCGGGGTAGCCGTCATTATTTATAT
>JAYSTT010000654.1:0-5091 GCA_043719495.1 Ferruginibacter sp.
AGTAGGTACCTGCAGTAGCTTCATTAACTGAATTTGCTGGGGCGATAATTTCTGTAATTGTTTTTGATATAATCCCTGACTTAAAGCCATACTCCTATCCCCTAAAGTGGGACTGATTGTGTTTTGTTGTTAAAAATTTTGTTCCGGTCATTTGTATATCAATTTAGCTTCGGTGGCACAGTTTACCCCGCAATAGGCGGGGCGCCCTTGTACATACTACCATTATTGAACTTTTACCTAAGCGTATTTTTTAAGTGGATAAAAAACTTTTAACCCATTTAAAACGTAAATTTACTTACAAACTTACTCGTATTATGAACGTAAAAACTAATTTTTTATTTTTTTGCATGATTTTTGTGGGGGGCACCAGTTTTGCCCAAAATAATACCGAAAAATTAACAGTAAACCCAAATTTGTATTCTATAAAACCAGTATTAAAACCTGTCAATACGTTTTATCATAAATTAAATACAACCAAATTAGCTGGGCCTGCAATTACAGCTAAACCTTTTATTATTGTAAGCCCCGGTTATTACACACAAAATTTTGGTTTTTTTTGCAAAAAAGAATTGCAGTTGGAAAAAATAACTAAAATCCCTTTTAGGTTTAGGCTGGGCAGTGTGCAGCAGTGCGATTGGATGGAGGGGAAGGCAGGTGCCGTGAGAGCAAATTAATCTATTCATTTATTATTTTGATTTAAAAAGAGTTTGTAACTTTATAAGGATGCCAACTGTATTTGTGATTAATGGTTTTAGGTTTTTCTTTTACAGTAATGAAAATAACGAACCTGCACATATACATGTAGAAAAAGCAGATGCGGCAGCAAAGTTTTGGTTAAACCCTGTGGCACTCGAAAATAATTATGGTTTTAACTCAAGGGAGCTAAAACAAATTGAAGATATAATTCAACAAAATGTATCCGGGCTAATAAAGAAATGGAATGAATACTTTAATTAATAATACAGTACAGGTTTTTGCAAAAAGCATTTCTTTTAAAAACGATATGCTTTGTGTTAATTTAATGGATGGCAGAGAGGTAAATGTACCATTAACCTGGTTTCCAAAACTTTCTCAGGCCACTCCGGCACAATTAAATAACTGGCGTTTTATTGGTAAAGGGTTAGGTATCCATTGGGAAGACCTTAACGAAGATATTTCAATTGAAGGTTTGTTGCGATAATGACTGAGGTTGCCTACCTCTATAAAATAAAAATCAACAAAATATTTTATGGGTTTATCAATACACTACAGTGGTACTATCAAAGATTATTTGTTAGTAGATGAGCTAACAAATGAAGTAGAAGATATTTGTAAAAGCCTAAATTGGAAGTACAAAATTTTTATCAAAAAGAATTTTTCTAATGATATAGTCCATATTAAAAACTCTTCTTTTATTGATTATAAAATAGAAGATTTAAAAGGTATTACTATTTCTCCCGAAGAATGTGAACCTGTAGCACTTACTTTTTTACCTTCAGGGGTATTATGCTCTCCAATGAAGTTAGCTTATAATGATCCAATTACTAACGATTGTATGGTGGAAGTAGTAAGCACTAAAACCCAATTTGCAGGACCAGATGTACACATGACAGTTGTAAACCTTCTGCAATATTTAAAAGATAAATATTTTTCAAATTTTAAAATGTCTGACGAAGGCGAGTATTGGGAAAAAAAAGATAAAAAAATGTTACTGGCACAGTTTTCTAAATATAATTTTTTAATGGGTGCTGTTACAACAGCACTACAAAATTTTAGTACTGTGCCTGGAGAATCGGTAGAGTCATTAGCTAATAGACTTGAAAAATTTCTGAAAAATAAATTGGATTCTGATAAAAAAGAATAATTATCAATTACGCATTCACCGCCATTTCTCTCAGCACCTTCTTAATCATCGCCACTATTTTTTCTCCCTTCTCCTTAATCTGCTCCTCTGTCCAAACCAAACTAATAGCTGTAGAAACACAGCGGCTCATCACGGCATCGCTGGCGCTAAAATCTTTGCTGGCATGGTGTATTATTTTTTCTCTCAGCTCGGGGCTAAGGGCATTTAAGGTAACAGAGTTTTTAAGATGATCCCATTTGCGGATGTAATGCCAGTTATTATTAAACCAATAAAAATTACCAGCTAAAATATTCTGTGCTTTCATTTCTTCTACTACAGCATTGGTAATTTGGGCAGTGGGTAAAAACCAACTTATAAAACTGCAACTGTCACCAGCCTCATCGGGCACACGCCGGAAAGTGATTTCTGGTATAGTGGCTAAAATATTTTTTAATGTGGCGTTATTTTTTTTCTGTATCGTTAAAAATTCATCCAATCTTTTTATTTGTGCTAAACCCACGGCAGCATGCAGTTCACTAATTCTAAAATTATAACCAATAAAAGGGTGCAGGTCGGCACCTCGGTCAACGCCTGTATGGTCGTGGCCATGATCGCTATAGCCATCGCTGCTAATGAAAACATCTTTGCGGTTGGTCATTATTACACCACCTTCGCCACAAGTAATGGTTTTTACATAATCAAAACTAAAGGTACCGGCATCGCCAATTGTACCTAATTTTTTTCCTTTGTATGTACCGCCAATTGCCTGACAGGCATCTTCTAATAATATTAAATTATGTTCTTTACATATTGCCTGCAATGCATCCATATCTGCCATACTGCCGCACATGTGTACGGGCATAACGCATTTTGTTTTTGGGGTAATGGCGGCTTTTACTGCTTCAGGATTCAATGTTAATGTATCATCCACATCAACCAAAACTGGTACAGCACCTACGCTTATGATGGCTTCAAAACTGGCAACAAAAGTAAAAGAAGGGCAAATTACTTCATCGCCATAACCAATACCTAATGCACTCATTGCAGTAGTTAATGCAGCAGTACCACTGCTTACTAATTGTGCATATTTGCTGCCAAATGTTTTGCAGATTTCCTGCTCTAATTCTTTGGCTTTAAAATGACCATTACGGTTGTTATCAAAACCATAGCGCATTAACACGCCGCTTTGCACCACATCGTTTAAATGTTTGCGTTCTGCATCGCTCCATAATTCAAAACCGGGCATAAAAAATAATTGATAATGAGAAAATGAATAATTAATAATGCTTTTAATCCGGACATTAATCGTAAGGCAAAGGTACAAAATAGAAGAGGGAAATAGTGCAACTTTATTAGTAAAAGATACGGTGGTTGTGCCATGAATATTCTGGTCCACGAAATATTGTAGCCTTTAAACAAAATGACAATAGTATTATGAAGGTTGTAATAGCCACTACTATATACAGTCTGGGATCTCTTTTTTTGTATGTAATATTTAGAAAAGCAAAAAGCAGTAGCAAAAAAGATAAACCCGAAAGGCCGATGTAAATAATATCTCCAATGCCATGACCAAACGCAATCTTACCGCTGAAACAAAGCAGCGTAAACAATGCAAACAAAAAGAGCAAAATGATATTTACGATTTTCATAAGTGGTTATCTTATTTCCGGCGTTTTTACCGGCACAACAAAATAATTCAACCGCAAACTATCGCTCCAGCCATTGGGGTTTTTATCAAAACTTTTACTGCTGAAAAAAATCATGCCATTAATGTTTGGAGTGTTACGCAGTGCTTCTATTTGTCGTGGCAGTTGGGTAACATCTTTCCAAGCGGCATTGCTGCCGGCTTTATAAATACCCAAACCAATGTAACAGTTTTTGCCATAAGTGTGTGTGCTCCACCAATCCGACACTACCTGGTAGGGAGCATTTTTTTGTTCAAATTCCCAATAAATTTGTGGTGCCACATAATCTATCCAGCCATTTTTTAGCCACAATAAAATATCGGCGTACAAATCATCGTAGTTGGTTTGCCCGGCCCTTGTATTACTTCCATTAATAGAATCTTTGTCAATATTGCGCCACACTCCAAAAGGAGAAATACCAAACTGGCATGTTGCGTTTTCTTTTTTTATGGCTTTTGATAGCATTAAAATTATAGAATCGGTATTGCTTCTTCGCCAGTCATCCTTATTCATGCCATTGCCGTACTGCTGGTACTTTTCATCATCCGGAAATTCTTTTCCCGCAATACGATAAGGATAAAAATAATCATCAAAATGAATAGCATCTACATTGTAACGGCTAACCACATCTGTTACCATATTAGTTACATATTGCTGCGCTTGTTTATTGCCGGGGTCAAAATATTTTTTATCGCCGTAGGTTAAAAACCAATCGGGATATAAGTTGGTAATATGCGTTGCTGAAATCGACGAAGTGTTTATATTAAACGCTGCCCTGTACGGGTTCATCCATGCATGAAACTCCATACCCCGTTGATGTGTTTGGGCAATCATAAATTCTAATGGATCGTAATAAGGCATTGGTGGCTGGCCTTGTTTTCCGGTAAGCCACTGGCTCCAGGGTTCGTATTGAGATGGATAAAAAGCATCGGTGGCAGGGCGAATTTGCCCAATTAAAGCATTAATGCCGTTTGCTTTGTGCATGTCTAATAATTTTATAAATTCTATTTTTTGAGAATCGGAATTGTAATTTCCTTTTGATGGCCAGTCTATATTATCAACAGTGGCAACCCACACACCACGAAACTCGGGTTTGTTTTGTGCAAATAAAACAATGGGTAAAAGGCAATGGGCAATAAGCAATAAGAAAAATGGAATAAGAAAAAAGAAATTTTTCATTAAAAATAATTATTTAAGTTGCCGGATTTTATCTAACAGTTTATTTAAAGTTTTAGCTTCACTATGAGTTAAATTACTAAGCAACCCGTCCATTTCATCCTGATGCTTATCTAATTTTGCTAACAATTTTTTTCCGTTATCGGATATTGAAACATCTACCAAACGTTTATCGGCTTTACAAATAATTTTTTTTACCAGCCCTTTTACAATAAGCCTGTCAACAATGCGGCTGGTATCGCTCATTTTATCCAGCATGCGCTGGCGTATTTGCAGGGTAGATATTGGCTGGCCTGCGCCACGTAAAATCCTTAGTATATTAAACTGTTGTGAAGTAAGCCCGTGTTTTTCAAACAAAGTTTTCATCTGCTCTGTTACCCAGTTAAAAGTATAAATGAGGTTGATGCC
>JAYSTT010000655.1:0-2104 GCA_043719495.1 Ferruginibacter sp.
GCCGGGGTTTAGATTTTTCAAAACATCAATCTTCTCCATGCCTGGTCAGTGTACCCATGTTGCTCATCAGGATCATAACCCGGTGATGGTTCCCTGGATTTAAAATCCGGAAACCCCCATTTATTGACTGGCTTTTGTAGCTTGTTAACGGGTTTCGTTTTAAAGTATAAATAAAGTCACCGTTTTTTGAATTTTTAATAATTATCACCAGCGCATTATTACATTGTATATATAAAACAATGCGCCGGTATTCTAATTAATATTTTATTGCCCCAGCTTTGGCCCTTTTCATTACCGGCATTTCCCCCTCCCGCCATTAAAAAAAGCAGCTATATCTTAATTAGAATAACAAATACATTTAGTATTTCCCGATTTAAAAAAACACAGCATCGCAATCATTGTAAAATTGAATTTAGGGTCAGTTTGATATAATGGGGACTAAGGTTAGATTTGCCAGAAAATAAATAGTTTGGACAAAGATATAATTAGTAATTTTTTACCGGAAGGATTATTAGCCCATTTTAGTATAAGCGAAGTATTAATGCTGGGAGAAGTAGCCAGCAAAAAGATGATTTTTGAGATACACCTAGAAGAAAATAATGAGATACTGGGGGCGTATGATAAGTCACAATACGAATCAAAAGGCTTTACAGAGATAACGATTCAGGATTTTCCAATCAGGGGCAAAGCTGTGTATTTAAAGATAAAGCGAAGGAGGTGGCGGCATAAGGAACGACCGAAAGAAATAATAAGAAATGATTTTTCTTTTGTTGCCGAAGGCTCTGGTTTTACCAAAGAGTTATCGGATTTTTTAAAAGGTACAGGTCGATACAAGGGAGGATACGATAACAAACATCGGTAGTTATTTTGGTGTAAAAAAAGGGAAACTGAACCGTCATTACAAAAAGCATAGCAGCGGCTTCAAGACTTGGGAGCAAAAGGATCATGCAGCAGATTATCTGCTTTTCCCAGAAAATATAGGTGCCTATTTAAGTATCGATGAAGTAGCATTATCACAAGGGGAACTTTATACATTTGTAACCAACAAAGATGGCAAAGGAAAGAAAGGAACATTGGTGGCATCTATAAAAGGAACTCTATCAAAAGATATCATAGCTGTGCTAGAAAAGCTCAGTATAGACAAGCGTTTACAGGTAAAAGAAGTAACTCTTGACATGGCAAGAAATATGGAAGTTGCCGTTAAAACCGCCTTTCCCCAAGCCACTTTAGTAACCGACCGTTTCCACGTAGTAAGATTAGCCATGGACGCATTGCAGCATATCAGGATTAATAAAAGGTGGGAAGAGTTAGATATAGAAAATGAAGCCATCAGCAGGGCTAAAAAAGAAAATAAAAAATACGAACCCTTATTTTTAGAAAATGGAGACAGTCCTAAACAACTATTAGCCAGGTGCCGATATATTTTAGCCAAGAAGAAAGAAAACTGGACAGAGAGCCAACTGCAAAGAGCCACTATACTTTTTAAAAGATACCCTGAAATAGAACATGCTTATCATCAAACTTTAGGATTTAGAAATATTTATGAAGATAGAAATATGCAGTCTGCTAAAATAAGATTTACCAATTGGATCAATGAAATAATGGAAAAAGAAGTTAAACAGTTTTACACCGTAGCCAATACTGTAAAGCACAATTTAGACAACATCATGAACTTTTTTATCAATAGAAATACCAATGCCAATGCAGAATCATTTAACTCAAAAATAAAGCTGTTTAGAGCCAATCAAAGAGGGGTAGTTGATACCCAATTCTTTTTGTTTAGATTGCATAAACTGTTTGCTTAGTCCCCACTAAATTAATGTGAGCCTAAATATAAAGGAGGGCTGTGAAATAAAGTGGCGAACGACCAAAATTTTGGATACCTGCGCCAAGAATATTACAGGCCTGCCAGGACATTCTATTGCTAAAAACAACAACAATTAGATATGGCCCCGTTTTTACTTTAGAGCCGGGTTTTTTATTTTCTGCCTGTTACGTATTTATTTAAATAAAATTGCTACATTACTGTTGGATTTATTTTTTACTGCCGTCCGGGCGCTCTCCAACGGCCAACCCTTACTGAACTCTAATTTGTTTAATTAAA
>JAYSTT010000656.1:0-12230 GCA_043719495.1 Ferruginibacter sp.
ATTGCACCTTCAGTAGAAACACTTGCCCAGGAGACAGCATACCAGGAAAAAATAGCTGCTTACTTAGTTGGCCTTGGCTTTAATGAAATATTTACCAACAGCATCACCAACAGTGCTTATTTTACGGAAGCAACATTACAGGGCACTGTAAAAATGATCAATAATTTAAGTGAAGAACTTAATGTGATGAGGCCATCGATGCTGGAAACAGGTTTGGAAACCATTGCTCATAATTTAAACAGGAGAAACAACAATATCCGCTTTTTTGAATTTGGAAAAACTTATTCTACGGATGCTGTGGGTAGTTATACTGAAAATAATCATTTGTGTTTATGGGCAACCGGTACTAAAACCGAACCCGGCTGGAATAGTAAAGCACAGAAAGCAGATTTTTATTTTGTAAAAGCTGTGGTTGAAAAAATTACTGCATTGGCCGGATTAAGCGTGACTGAATTTACTGTTTTAGAAAACGAAAAGCTAACCAATGCCCTGGCCATAAAAATTAAAAACGAGCCGGTGGCAGTAATTGGTGAAGTGGATAAAAAAACAGCTGATACATTTGATTGTAAGCAACCCGTTTTTTATGCTGATATTAACTGGGATAAACTGATGCAACTGAATAAAAAGAACAGCATCAGCTTTAAGGAAATCCCTAAATTTCCTGCGGTACAAAGGGATTTAGCTATTGTGGTAGATAAAAGCATTGCTTACCAGCAAATAGAAAAAACAACTTTTGCTGCAAAATTAAATAAATTAAAAACCGTTAACTTGTTTGATATTTTTGAAAGTGAAAAATTAGGTATCAACAAAAAATCGATGGCAGTAAGTTTTACTTTTTTAGATGAAGAAAAAACAATGACAGATACAGAAATTGATGCCATGATGAATAAAATAATTGGGGCTTACGAAAAAGAATTGGGAGCAGAGATAAGGAAATAGGAGCCCCTATCCCCTGAAGGGGAAAATGGAGAAGATTAATTTAATAGATTATGTACTTTGATAAAAGAAAAGAATTTAAAATTTTAATACTGTTACAAAGTCCCCTTCAGGGGATTTAGGGGAATGTCTGACCTTCAATTAAATATTAAACGCATTAACGATAAGCTGCAAAAATTATTGAAGCATTATCATCAATTGCAAAAAGATAACGAAAGGCAGAGTAAACTAATAAAAGAATTGCAACAAGTAAAAGATGCCCACACAAAAACTATAGCAGCATTACAAGAGCAAGCTGGCATTTTAAAAGCATCAACCGGGCAAATGAATACAGAAGATAAAAAAGCATTTGAAAAACACATTAACCAATACATTAAAGAAATTGATAAATGTATTGGGCTACTGAGTGAATAAGCTAATGTCAAATCTAAAATAGCAAACCTCACAGATTCTGTGATACTATCCAAATAGATTTTGTATCCAGAAAACTCTAATAAAACCTGTGAGGTTTATGCGCTATTTTTAAGTTGATACGGCAACGGCACTAAACCCTTTTAACCAATTTTAATAACTGGTCCCCTTCGGTATTACTCAGCTCTAAAAAATAACGGCCATAAGGCAAATCATTTAGCCCACGCCAGTTAAAAAACTTTTGGTTACTGGCCTGGGTGGTTTCTAATGTAGTACAAACTTCCCCTTTATCGTTTTTTAATACAAATTTTAACGGGTTGGCTGTAGCTTTATCCCACTCAATAGTTAAAGAGTCGGTAAAAAAGGCTTGTTTAATTTTGGCAAACATGCTTAAACTTATTTTAATTTCCTAAATGGTATTAAAAGGGCTGTTTTAGTGGGGTAAGAACGCCAATACACTATTTTTATTAAAAATAATGCTCATTGTTGATTTTTGTATTTAGGAAGATTGGTGGTTTCTTTGGTGGTAAGAAGATAAAAATAATACATTAATTTTAATTATGCAAGAGCTGATACCCATAAATATTGTAATTGCCGACAGAACCTACCGTATTAAGACCGAATCAAGTGACGAGGAGGCAGTACGGCGTACACTAAAAACCATTAATGACAAGATTATTGAATTTAAGACACAGTTTGCCGGAAAAGATATGCAAGATTATATTGCTATGGTATTAATCTGGTATGCTACCCAAACCTTTGCCAGCAGCAATCCCGGCCTGGAGAAAGAATTTACAGAGGCACTGCTAAAAATTGAGGAAAATCTTGATAAGACTATTTAAAGCCTATTTATCCATAATAATTGGCAGCACAAACGATGCTTCCAATATTGATCAGCTGGTAAGAAATAACAGCAGTACCAAGGAGGGTAATTTTGCTTTTGGCTTTACCATTAACAGGAGCATGAACTTGAAAAAAGAATAAAGCTAAAGATAGTTAATTGTAAAAAGAGCCGATTTATATAAACCGGCTCTTTTCTTTTCTGTATCATGGCAATTGCCCATAAATCATCAACTTCATATTCAGTAACTGCTGCCTTAAAACTCCAAACAATTTTACTATCTTCGCTATCTAACTATCTCATTTATTATTATGGGTTTAGAGAGGATATATATAATTGTGAACCGATTTAAAACAAAAAATTTCAATGGAACCAACCATAATTTACATCATCATTGGCGCAGCCGCACTAATAATTGGCACTGTACTGGGTAAACTGTTTTTTGCCAAAAATACCAAAAAACAAGTAGAAGAAGCAGAAGAACAGGCTCAAAAAATTATCACCGATGGACGTTTGCAGGCCGAAAATCTTAAGAAAGAAAAACTATTAGAAGCCAAAGAAAAATTTGTACAGCTTAAAGCTGAGCATGATAAAGATGTTTTGCAGCGTAATCAAAAAGTGATTGAGGGCGAAGGCCGTATTAAGCAAAAAGAACAATCGCTTAACCAGAAAGACCAAAATCTTGAAAAGCAAATAAAAGATAACGAAGCCATAAAAGAAACACTTAACAGGCAAATTGAAGTAGTAAATACCAAACGTACCGAACTGGAAAAACACCAGGAAGAGCATATTCGTCGTTTGGAAAAAGTAGCTGGCCTTACAGCCGAAGATGCAAAGGCCCAATTAATAGAAAGCCTTAAGCAGGAAGCACAGACAAAAGCCATTGCTATACAGCAGGAAATTATTGAAGATGCTAAACTAAAAGCCAATAAAGAAGCCCGCAAAATAGTTATTCAAACCATACAGCGTACGGCTGCCGAAGCTGCTATAGAAAATGCCATCACTGTTTTTAATTTAGAAAGTGATGAAATAAAGGGTTCCATCATAGGTAGGGAAGGTAGAAATATCCGTGCCATTGAAGCTGCCACTGGTGTAGATTTAATTGTAGATGATACTCCTGAAGCAATAGTACTTTCTTCTTTTGACCCCTTACGCAGGGAAATTGCCCGTTTATCGTTACAGCGTTTAGTTGCAGATGGCCGTATCCATCCTGCCCGTATTGAAGAAGTGGTAGAAAAAACTAAAAAACAATTAGACGACCAGGTAATGGAAATTGGTGAACGTACAGCTATGGAACTGGGTGTACATGGTTTGCATAAAGAATTGATAAGAATGGTAGGTCGCATGCGTTTCCGTTCATCTTATGGTCAAAATTTATTAATGCATAGCAGGGAAACGGCTAATTTATGCGCTATAATGGCCGCTGAATTGGGCATGAACCCAAAACTGGCAAAACGTGCCGGGTTATTGCACGATATAGGCAAAGTACCAGACGAAGAAACCGAATTAAGCCATGCATTACTTGGTGCAAAACTGGCTGAAAAATATGGCGAAAACCCTGCGGTTGTTAATGCCATTGGTGCCCACCATGATGAAATGGAAATGCAATATGTTATCTCTCCAATTATACAAGCCTGTGATGCTATTAGCGGTGCCAGACCAGGAGCAAGACGTGAGATAATGCAGCAATACATTCAGCGTATTAAAGATCTGGAAAACCTTGCCATGGCTTATGCCGGTGTAGAAAAAGCCTACGCCATACAAGCCGGGCGTGAGTTAAGAGTAATTGTAGAAGCAGATAAAGTTACTGATGGCGACAGCGATAAATTAAGCTTTGAAATAGCTCAAAAAATACAAACCGAAATGACTTTTCCTGGGCAAATTAAAGTAACGGTGATAAGGGAGAAGAGAAGTGTAAATGTGGCGAGGTAAAATGCAGCCCAAGCCCCTCCTTGAACTGCGTTCGTTCCTTTGCAGGAACCCCCAAGGGGAGAGATATTTGGAAGATTGTGGTGCTAGAAAAAAAATCAAAATTTGTAGTCCGGCAATTTAAGTTACTGGATTTTTGTTACCCAGCCTGATATCCTTGATAAGAGTTCGGTGGCGACAGTTTATCCCGACTCTTCGGGGCTCCGTTCAATATTTACAGCCTTGTTTTAGCTTTAATTACCGTTTGTTAATAATTGTACTTAAATCAAAAAAAATTTTTCTTCCAAAAACGATAAAAAAAACCATCAACCATCAACAATCAACCAATTTTTTCCCTACCTTTGCCGTCCGTAAAAGTAAATAAAGTATTATGAACGCAGTTGAATTTGTTCATGAGCAGTTGACCACCATACCAACGCTCCCAAAGTTTAAAGCAGGTGATAATATCACTGTTAATTATAAAATTGTAGAAGGTGCTAAGGAACGTATTCAAAGCTTTAAAGGCGATGTAATTAAGCGCCAGGGCGTTGGAGCAACCGCTTCTTTTACAGTACGTAAAATGAGTGACGGTGTTGGTGTTGAACGTTTGTTCCCCATATTTTCCCCAAATATTGAAAGTATTATATTAAATAAAGTAGGTAAAGTTAACCGGGCTAAACTATATTATTTACGTGACAGGAGCGGAAAAAGTGCACGTATTCAGGAAAAGAGAAGAGCTGTTGCCAAACCTATCGCTTAGTAACAACCTATTATATTAATTGATTATCAATTAGTTATTGAAAAAATAATTTCTGATTCCTGCAATTTTTATTTAAATAACCGTTTTGGTATAATTATTGCTAATTATTAATAAATTACAATACCTCTGAAAGTACTTTTACCTCAAAAATTTTTTTGATTTATTTTTTAACCGTAAAACCCTTTCACCATGAGAAGTATTGTATTATTCTTCGTTGCTATTATTTCAATTTCGTTTTTAGTTTCCTGTGCCAGAGGCATTACTGTAGAACAAGCTGCCAATGGTAAAGCCAGATGTGGTAAAAATTACATTCGCTAAAATTTTATCAGTGTTAACCCAGGGTTAATAAGTTTAGTTATTTGCAGTAATAAGTAAATAATTGATTTATCTTTACAGTCTAAATTTTTATTATGACAAATTCAATTTTCTTATTCTCTATGCCAGGTGGTGGAGAACTAATATTAATAATTGTAGTGGTATTATTAATGTTTGGTGGAAAAAAAATACCTGAATTGATGAGGGGCATCGGACGTGGAATGCGTGAATTTAATGATGCTAAAAATAATGTGAAGAGTGAAATTGAAGAAGGTATGAAGGAAAAAGAAACTAAGCAGCAATTACCACAATAAAAGAAAAGCTATCTCATTCTTCGGCTGAAGTATTTCCTGATTAAATCCGGAACTGCTTCAGCCGATTGTATATTAACCATATAAGCTTTACTACTAAATGACAGTATTCAGTAACATAAAAGATTACCAGAAGAATTTAATTGCAAACCATACTACCTGCGTAGATACTGTAAAAGATTACCTGGGTAGAATAGAACAAAAAAAACATCTGAATGCCTTTGTAGAAGTTTTTGAAACTGAAGCTATACAAAAAGCAACTGAACTGGATAATAAAAGAAAAAATGGTGAGCCATTAAAAAAATTACACGGTGTAATTATTGCTATTAAAGATGTTATTTGTTACAAGGGCCACAAGGTTACAGCTGCGTCAAAAATTTTAGAAGGATTTACAAGCATATATTCTGCTACAGCAATACAACGATTGTTAGAGGAAGATGCAATTATTATAGGCAATTGCAATTGTGATGAATTTGCAATGGGCAGTACCAACGAAAACTCGGTATATGGTAATGTTTTAAATGCTACGGATGTAACTAAAGTTCCCGGTGGCTCATCAGGTGGCAGTGCAGTGGCTGTGCAAGCAGGCTTATGTATGGCAAGCCTGGGAAGTGATACCGGAGGCTCCGTAAGGCAGCCTGCCGATTTTTGCGGCATTGTAGGCATTAAACCTACTTATGGCCGCATATCAAGGTATGGCTTAATTGCCTACGCTTCTTCCTTTGATCAGATAGGTATTTTTAGTAACAGCATTTGTGATGCAGCTATATTGCTGGAGGTAATGAGTGGTGCGGATGAATTTGATAGTACAGCCACTCCAAACTCCGCCAGGGAAGGAGTTTTAGAACAGTATAAAAAGTTAGGCAATTATTTATCTGCTGAAGAAAATAAAAAATATAAAATTGCCTGTTTTAAAGAAGCATTGTACCATTCCTCTCTTGATAAAGAAATACAGCAAAATATTTTAACGCTTATTGATTCATTAAAAGCAAAAGGGCACACAGTAACAGAAATTGATTTTGATTTGTTAGAATATGTAGTACCCGCCTATTATGTTTTAACAACCGCAGAGGCTAGCAGTAACCTCAGCCGCTTTGATGGTGTACGCTTTGGGCATCGCAGCAATTCAGGTGCAAATGATTTAACAGATTTTTATAAGCACACCAGAAGTGAAGGTTTTGGTAAAGAAGTACAGCGAAGAATACTGCTGGGCACCTTTGTTTTAAGTGCTGGTTATTATGATGCTTATTTTAGTAAAGCACAGCAGGTACGTAGGCTTTTGGTTGATAAAACTAAAGCTGTTTTTTCTGAGTATGATGCAATTATACTGCCTACCAGCCCAACTACCGCCTTTACATTTGGCGAAAAAACTGATGATCCTGTTGCTATGTACCTGGCAGATATTTATACTGTTTTTGCAAATTTAACGGGGCTGCCGGGGATATCTGTTCCGCTGTTTAAACACAGTAATACAATGCCTTTTGGCCTTCAGATTATGACGGCAAAATGGGATGAACTAACTTTGCTGCAAATATCAGAGCATTTGATGCAGCATTACAAAACCAATAAGCATCTTAATAATTGATGAAACAATTTATTATTATACTATCTGCAATATTTTTTCTTTTGCTAAATACAAAAGCAGGTAACCTGTTAAGTAATAATATACAACAGGAACAAGTGATGCAAACTGATAGCATAATTGAAAATGAAAAATTAGAAGATAAATTTATTGATGAAGTGGTAAAAACTAAAGTGGTGCCTGCAAAAGATAAAGTGCAATACTTTAGCCAGGTTACTAAATATGGTTTCAAAAATTTATTTTCAAAATACAGTTACAATTCTTCACTTTCTTATTCCTCGCAGGTAAATCCCAGTGCTACCGGATTTATACAGGATTATATGAAAGAACATGGTAATTATCTTACCAAAATGAAAGGCTGGGGACAGCCCTATTTTAATTTAATTGAAAGCATTCTGATACAGTATGGTTTACCCAGGGAGTTAAAATATATAGCTGTTATCGAATCTAACCTAAGCACTGCTGCAACAAGTTATATGGGCGCCGGCGGGCCCTGGCAATTTATGCCCTATACCGCAAGAGATTATGGGTTGGTAGTGAATAGTTATTATGATGAAAGAAGGGATTATTTTAAAAGCACTCATGCTGCTTCAAGATATTTACTTTCGCTGTACAAGCAGTTTCACGATTGGTTATTAGTGATGGCTGCTTATAATGGTGGCCCGGGAAGGGTATATAGCGCAATGAAACAAAGTGGCAGCAAAAATTTTTGGAGCCTGCAATATTATTTACCTTCAGAATCCAGAACTTATGTAAAACGTTTTATAGCCACGCACTTTATTATGGAAGGCAGTGGTGGTATTACAACAGTAACTAATCAAAATGCCGGTGCAGAAATCAATAACGGAACTGGGGCAAATCCATTTGATATCAAACCGCAACTTACAGCCGAAGAAACAGAAAACACAGCGATACAAGCTATTTCTGGTAAATACAACTCTTTAGTTATCGCTAAAAATTTAGTGATGGATATCATGCAATTCAATCGATTTAATCCGGAGTTTGATTATATGATGACCAACAACGGCAATTACGATTTACGCCTACCACAGGATAAAATGCAGCTCTTTCAGGCAAATAAATATGTTATCTTAAATGAGTGTGTGCAAATATTATTAGGCGATAATAATATTTCTAACAATCAAACTTTTTATCCTCCGGTAAAAACAAAAAAAGAAAAGAAGAAAGGAAAATAATTGAGTTCCCAAAAAAAGGTGAATGTACTAACCAAACATTATAACTTACCTGGCTACCTGCTTAACAATGTTATAATAAAACCTTTGCAACAAACGCATATTTGCAGTAATTATTTCTCCCTGTGCAGTTAAACCATCTCTGAATTGAATTTGCTTTTTATAATTGGTATTTAAACCATTGGGTAAAATAACTTTTGCCAGATAACCACTGTCGGTACTGATGTTGCTGATAAAATCAATTGTACCTTTTACATTCCCATACTCCTGAAAAGGATAAGCAGAAAATTTTAATAATACTTCTTGTCCCGTTTTTACTTTACCAAAATTGGTTTGCGGAATGTACACTTCAGCATAGTATTGCGAATTTTCGGGATTGATAAAACAAATAATTTGATTGGCCTGCAGTTGCTGGTTTTCCTGCAAAAAAGTGGCGAATGCAATTTTACCATCAACAGGCGCTGTTAGTAAATATTTTTTCTTCCACTCCTCTACCTGGCTTTTTAAAGTATTTAAAGATTGGGAGAAAATATTTTTTTGCTGTGCAATGGTATTTTCCAATTCCATTATTTCTTTGCGTTTTTCATTCTGCTGGCTTTGGTTACTGATGATGGCGGAATTTATTTGCGGCAGCGTAAGTTTTTTATTGATCAGTTTGCTGCTTTCATTCCTGTAATCCAAATCAGAAATTACTTTATCTTCTTTTAAAGATTGATTGGCATTAAATGTTTTTTGCGATAATTCCAGATCCTCCGTATTCAAACCTTTTTGCTGCAATAAATTATTGTGCAATTTTTGCATAAAATTTATATCTTTTAAAAGCATTATTTTTTTGCTTAAATAAAACCCCCCAGAAATGTAATTACGAAAGTTTGTAAACGATAAGACAAAAGTTGACAAAGCCCCCTCTATCTCCCCCGAAGAAGGAGGAAAAGGAGAAGATGGTTTATTATAAAATGATTGGAAATAATTAAGTGCTTCTTCAGCTTTAGTTTGTGTCAATAATAACTGCATACTGTCAATTATTGCAGATAATAAAATTATATCATTGTGTTTTGCTATACTTTCAATATAGGCCAGTACCTCGCCTTGCTTTACCTGCTTACCTTCTTTTGCAAAAAGTTTTATTAGTTTGCCCGATTGTCTTGTTATAACTGATTTAGGGGCATTGATGGACGTTAGTTTAGCTTTGGCAGGTACAACATCAGGGTATTGGATAAAATAAGTGCCAAATACAATCAATAGCAATATTATAAAAAAAATAGTAACGCCCCAACGGATTAAAAAACCCGGACGGTTAGAAATGATTTCATTTATTGCTGTACTTCGCAATAACTGATTGCCTGATAATTTAATTTCATCAGTAGCAGCAGTTCCGTTTCCATTTAAGTTGTAAGGCATAATTTATTTTTAACTTCCTAATTCTAATTGGTTTCGCACCAGTTCAAAATATTCCCCCTTTCGCATTGCTAATTCTTCATGTGTACCGCATTCTGTTATTTGCCCTTTATGCAGCACAACAATATTATCCGCATTTTTTACTGTGCTTAACCGGTGTGCCACCACCACCACCGTTTTGTCTTTAAAAAACAGGTTTAAGTTTTCCATTATCGCTTTTTCGTTATTAGCATCTAATGAGTTGGTGGCTTCATCAAAAAATATAAATTCAGGATTTTTATACACTACCCTTGCAATTAATATGCGTTGCTTTTGCCCGGCACTAATACCGTTTCCTTCGGCACCAATTTTTGTGTTAAATCCCAATGGTAATGATTCTATAAAAGTTTGAATATTGGCTATTTTACTGGCATGTAATAATTTATTGTAATTGGGCCGTTCATCACTTACTGCAATATTTTTTGCTATGCTATCATTAAAAATATAACCTTCCTGCATTACACTACCGCATTGGCTGCGCCAGTATTTGGGGCTAATGTATTTAAGAGTAACCCCCATGCCTCTATCCCCTAAAGGGGGAAATCTAGAAGATTGATTAGGAGAATGAAGCGAAGTATCTGCACCTATTTTGATATCTCCGGAATAATTTTCATAAAACTTCAACAGCAGTTTTAACAGCGTTGTTTTACCACTGCCGCTCATACCAACAATAGCGGTTGTTTTTCCTTGGGGGATGATGAGGTTGATATTTTTTAAAACCGGTTCGTTACCTGCGCCTGCATAAGTAAATGAAACGTTTTTAAATTCAATCGATTTATGTTCGGGTAAAAAATGATTATATCCAGCATAATCTGTTTGGTTTCCTCCCCCTTCGGGGGAGATAGAGGGGGCTTTTTCTTCTTCTTCCATCTGATGAATTTCGTTCAGCCTTTCTAAACTTATTTTTGCATCCTGCGCCTGTTGTGCAAAATTAATTAACTGCTCTACCGGACTGTTTAACTGGCCAATTATGTATTGTACTGCCAGCATTGCACCCAATGTTAACTGGCCATCCAATACAGATTTGGCAACAAAAAATGTGATGAGGATATTTTTTCCTTCGTTTATAAAAAATGCTCCTGCCTGTTGATATTGATTCAGTGATAAACTTTTAAAACTTAATTTAAAAAGGCCCGCCTGCAAGCCCTCCCATTCCCAGCGGCGCAAATGCTCTGCACCATTTAATTTAATTTCCTGCATGCCATAAATCAACTGCATGGTGGCTGTGTTTTCTTTTGAGGCTATGGCAAATTGCTTATAATTTAAACTGCGGCGGTAGCGCAGAAATATTTTTATCCAAAAAAAATATAATAAACTGCCGATGCAAAAAATACCGAACACATACGTATTGTACTGCAACAGTACAGCAGAAAAAATAACCAGGTTAAATAAAGAAAATAAAGTACTTAATGCCGAGCCGGTTAAAAAACTTTCAATACGTTTATGATCGCCGATGCGTTGTATAATATCACCGGTCATTTTGGTATCAAAATAACTTAAGGGCAGTTTCATCAGCTTTATCCAAAAATCGGACAGGATGGCCAGGTTTATTTTGGTGCTGATGTACAATAATATCCGGCTGCGGATAAACTCCACCACGGTACGGCCAAAAAATAACATAAACTGTGCTGCCAATATTAAATAAATAAAAGGCAGGTTGTGCTGGTTAATACCTGTATCAACAATACTCTGTGTTAAAAAAGGAAAAATAAGTTGCAGCAAACTGCCCAGCAACAAGCCAACAAATAACTGCACAATATATCTTTTTTGTTGTGCAAAATAACCCAGCAACATGCCCCAGCCGAGTTTGGTTTCTTTTTCATTTGACTGATTATGGAAGGCTGGCGTGGGTTCTAATAGTAGAGCAACTCCCGCCTGTTCTGACCTCACCCCCTGTGAGCTGCGCTCGTTCTCTTCGCTTTTCTCGAGAACTCCAAAGGCAGAGGGGTGTTGCAAAGATTGTTGCGGAGATTGAATGGTACTACTCAACCAGTTTTGTAAAAACTCTTCTTTGCTTAGTTTTATTATTCCTTTACCTGGGTCGGCAATGGTAATGACCTCACCCCCTGCCCCTCTCCATTTGGAGAGGGGTGAGGCGAAGATTTTAGCGAAGAACGATTGCTTTACTTTTACCAGCACCACAAAATGATTTTGCCCCCAATGTATAATACAGGGCAGCGGAGCTTCTTTGGTTAGTTGTGTGAATGTGAGTTGTACGCCTTGTGTACGAAAGCCAATACTTTCTGCTGCATTATTAATGCCTAGTAAGTTTACACCCTCTTTACCTATTTCTGTTTTATCCCTTAAAGTTTGCAGGCTGATGCTTTTACCATAATACCTGCATACCATGGCAAGGCAGGTGGGGCCACAATCCATGGCATCGTGTTGTTTTATAAAGGGCAGGGTGGGCAAAGGAGTTTATTATATTTAAAAAAATTGGGAAATCATTTCGTTTCATTTGTCTCAAATGCCTCAAACCGAAGCAAAGCAATAAAATATATATCTAAAAAAGTAATTAATAATTTTAAAAAATATC
>JAYSTT010000657.1:0-5080 GCA_043719495.1 Ferruginibacter sp.
AAAGATTGAACCCGGAAAAGTAAAAGACAGAACTGACGGGAAGCTGGTTCACCTGGACGGTTTGAATTTAAGCCGGGCCTGGTGCCTTAAAGGAATTGCTGCAAGTATTAATAATAAACATCTTTTAGATTTAGCCAATCAACATTTGGAAACCGCATTACCACAAGTGGCAAGTGGTAATTATGAAGGGGAGCATTGGTTGGCTTCTTTTGCTGTATATGCGTTGACAAATTAATATTGATAAAATCCTTTTCCTGTTTTTTTTCCTAATTCGCCTTTTGAAACTTTGTCAATTTGAATTGGGGATGGCCTGAATCTTTCTTCGTGATTAAATGCCTCATACATACTTTGCGATACTGCAAGGTTTATATCCATACTAATTAAATCCATTAATTTAAATGGCCCCATTTTAAAACCCGATGCCTCCATAATTTCATCTATATTTTCAATTGTCGCAATACCTTGCTCCACCAACTTCATGGCTTCTAAATAATAATGGCGGGCCACACGGTTTACAATAAAACCTGGGGCGTCTTTACAGAGCACCGGTGTTTTATTTAATTGTTTGCAGAGTTCATAAATAGTTTGCACTGTTTCATCGGATGTTTGATCGCCTTTAACCACTTCTACCAATTTCATAATTGTTGCCGGATTAAAAAAGTGCATGCCCACCACCCTTTGCGGATGCATTACATTAGACTGAATATCTGATACAGAAAGAGAAGAAGTATTTGTAGCAAAAATCACTTCACTATGATTTACCTCTGCCAGTTGATTAAAGATGGCTACTTTAGCTTCTAATTTTTCTACAATTGCTTCTATAAAAACATCTGCAATACAATCATTGGTATCGCTTATAAATTTAATACTGTTGGAAATATTTATTTTTTCTTCTGCTGAAATTTTTTGTTTATCCAGAAGATATTGCAAATTTTTCTGGATAGATAATTTTGCTTTTTCCAGCACTTTTATATTAATATCAAACAACAAAGTGTAAAAACCATTTTGCGCTGCTGTTTGTGCAATGCCGCTACCCATGGTGCCGGCGCCAATAACGCAAATAGTTGAGATGTTGTGTATCATTTAAGTACTGGGTAAATAGGTTTAAATCTTAACTCGTCGCTTGTCAAGTAATTAAGTTTTACAATTAAAGTATCAATTTCCGAAATAAAAGTAATGGTGTCTTTCGAAGATCTCCATGCATAACTTATATAATTGGGTCCGTTTCCTGTTAAATGTTTTCTCCCATTCGGAAAGAGACAACTATCTTTTGAAATAAAATTCATACCTGTTCTTGGGTTACCTGTTCTATAAAAAACTGTTCCAAATTCATTGGAATATTCATATGCAAAACACCACTGTCCTTTTATTACAGGCCAATAACTGTTTTGTTGATGTTTTTTTAAAGGATAATTAAAGGATACTACACCTGAAAAGAGTGTGAGCATAGCTATTAGTATATGAAATTTTATGAATGAAATTTTAACCAATTTTAGTTGCCAATAATTTTAATTCAGTATCCGAAAGGGTTGATTTTGCTGATTTATCATAAATAGCGGCAAGGTAAACTGTGTTTTGTATAATCTTTACACAGGTAATAATTCTGCCACCACCGGATTTCCCTTTTTGTTTGCTTGCAATACTGATCCGTATTTTATAAAAATTATTTCCGAGTGATGTACCAATGGCAGGAGTTTCTTCTAACTGCAAAATAAGTTTATGCAAATCATTTTTAAGGGAAGGGTATTTCTTCAGGAGTTTTTTAAAACTGCTTTCAAACTCAACAATTGTTTTTACATTAAAGCTCATTTAAAAAAGATTTTGCAGAGCGGCTTTTTCCTTTTCCTTCTGAAGCCTGTTTTGCCTGCTGCATCCCTTTGGCAACAGACAAAATTATCTCTTTATTGGTTGGCGATTTGCGAACAGATACAAAATCAAAATTCTTAACTAAATCCAGAAAGAATTTATATTTTTTTGTTTCTATTTCAAGTGTCAGTTCTTTCATAAAAAAATCTATTTATTAAATTTACTTAAATCTTTAATTGTTATACCGCACTCGTAAACTGTTTCAAAAACCGCACATCATTCTCACTAAAAAGACGCAGATCTTTTATTTGATATTTTAACATGGTAATTCTTTCGATACCCATACCAAATGCAAAGCCGGTGTATTTATTACTGTCTATACCGCAATTGTCGAGGACGTTGGGATGCACCATACCACAGCCCAAAATTTCTACCCAGCCGGTATGTTTACAAACATTGCAACCTGTGCCGCCACAAATCAAACAACTGATATCCATCTCTGCACTTGGCTCTGTAAACGGAAAGTAACTTGGCCTGAAACGAATTTTAACTGTTGCCCCAAACATTTCCTGCACAAAAAAATACAATGTTTGTTTTAAATCGGCAAAGGAAACATTATCTGCAATGTATAAACCTTCTACCTGGTGAAAAAAACAGTGTGCCCTTGCACTAATGGTTTCATTACGGTACACTCTTCCTGGGCAAATAATTCTTATGGGCAATTTTCCTTTTTGCATTTCACGTACCTGTACACTTGAAGTATGTGTACGCAATAACCAATCGGGATTTTGACTGATGTAAAATGTATCCTGCATATCCCTTGCCGGGTGATTTTCGGGCAGGTTTAATGCAGAAAAATTATGAAAGTCGTCTTCAATTTCCGGGCCTTCTGCCACGGCAAAACCAAGCCGCTGAAAAATGGAGATAATCTTGTTTTTTACCAAACTTATTGGGTGGCGGCTGCCAAGGGGGAGATTATTGCCTGGTAAGGTAAGGTCAATTTCGTTTGCAGTTGTTCGTTGTTCCTTGTTCGAGTGTGACTTTAACTCTTCAAATTTAGCCTCAGTAAAAAGTTTAAATTCATTCAACAATTGCCCGGCTGCTTTTTTATTTTCTGCTGCTACATTTTTCATCTCTCCCATAATAGCTTTTACCAGCCCTTTAGTACCTAGGTATTTAATACGAAAAGCTTCTGCATCGCCATCATTAAATAGGGCTATTTCATTTTTATAAATTTCTATTTGTTGTAACAACTGTTCCATACTGCAAAGATAAGGATTGACAATTGAAGGTTGAAAGCTGACGTTTGAAAGCTATAACTATCATTATATAATATTTAACAAGCCAAATTTGGAAACAGCCTGACCCCACTAATATCTTCACTAAGCAAATAATTTTATAATCAAAACTTTTATGGACCCTGACCGAGAAGCCGAGCAAGCTGCTTCACAAATTTTAAGAACAACCTTTATTACTGTTGTTTTTACAGCCTGCAATTATTATAAAACCGAAACAACAGCCTCAGTAACTAACATCCAATTTTCTTTGCCCGATTCTACAAGTAAAACTTCAGCGCTACCTTTACCGAAAAAGAAAAGGAAAACCATTTACCTCACTTTTGATGATGGCCCTAACAGAGGCACTAAAAAAATGATGCACATTATTGAAGATGAGCAGGTGCCGGTAACCCTATTTATTGTTGGGCAGCATGTTTATGGCAGCAGGGAACAAACCGCAACTTTTGACAGCCTGCTAGCTAGTAAATATTTTGAAATTGCCAATCACAGCTATACTCATGCATTCCAAAATAAATTTGCAAAATTTTATACTTTGCCTGATAGTGCCGTAAAAGATTTTATACGCTGTGCTGATAGTTTGCATTTAAATACAAACATTGTACGTACACCAGGCAGAAATATCTGGCGCACTGCAACTATTACCAACACTGATATTAAAACAAGCAACGCTGCTGCTGATAGTTTATATGCAAAAGGATTTATCGAAGTGGGCTGGGATCTGGAATGGCATTATAACGATAGTCTGAAGCTGAAAAACAGCAGCGACGAAATGTTGATGCAGGTTGATAGCATGTTTAACAATAATAAAACTAAAACACCTGATCATTTGGTATTATTAGCACACGACCAGGTTTATGAAGACGCTGCAGATTCTGCATCATTACACCAGTTTATTATTAAATTAAAACTAAAAGATGAATATAATTTTGAAATGGTGAGTAAATACCCGGGATTAAAAAAATGAACTGTTATTTTATCCGTTTAATAATAAATCTTTACTTTTAATATCTAAATTTTACAACTATGGCTTTTTTTAAATCCGGTAATCCGGCCTTATCCGAAAAAAGGTTCAGGGATACAGTATTAGATGATGTGGTAATCCACGAAAATGCAATGACCGTAAAAGGCACTTTGCAAAAATTTGGTTTTATGATGATAATGGTTTTGGGCACTTCTTTTTACTCCTGGAAGGAATTTGCAGAAGGCGGAAGTGTAATGCCATTAATTTTAATAGGGGCTATCGGCGGCCTGATAATAGCGATAATAATTTCATTTAAAAAAGAATGGAGCCCATACCTGGCACCTGCATATGCTTTACTGGAAGGTTTGTTTGTTGGTGCCATCTCTGCCTATTACAGCGCAGCATTTGCCGGACAAGCACCTAATATTATTATTAATGCTGTGGGATTAACACTTGGAACTGCAGTTGCAATGTACCTGCTGTACAGTTTTAGAATTATTAAAGCTACTGAAAAATTCAAATCAATTATTTTTACTGCAACTGTAGGCATTGCTATTTTTTACCTTATTGTTTGGGTAATGAGAATGTTCGGGTTTGATAACATGACTTTTTTACACGAAGGAAGTTTGATGGGTATTGGCTTTTCTTTATTTGTAGTGGCTATTGCGGCCCTTAATTTAATTTTAGATTTCGATATGATTGAACAAGGTGCCGCTTATGGTGCACCAAAATATATGGAATGGTATGGTGCTTTTGGATTACTGGTAACCATTGTTTGGTTGTATTTAGAAATTCTACGACTGTTGAGTAAAATAAGCAGCAGAGATTAAATCGAATTAAATAAGGCTAGTCTAAATAAAAAAATGTCCCGAAATTTCGGGACATTTTTTTATTTCAATTCATTAATCAATTCTTTCACCTTTTCTTTTATAAAATCCCTTACTTCATTAAATTCCTTTGGTTCCATGTGTTTGGGATCGGGTATTTGCCAATCGATAAATTGTTTGGCAGGCAT